>CAYIZZ010000092.1:0-9799 GCA_964367945.1 uncultured Oscillospiraceae bacterium
TTAGGCAAGCTTGTTTTTGCCATGTTTATGGTCTTGCACCCAAAGCTTGCACCAATTACAACGTTAGTAAAAATATGTTGAACCAATAAAAAGTAACATGCTGAGTGAACAATCAGTACACATCTTTTCTGCATTTTATCTCATGCTTAAACGTTTATAATTTTGTAAAAACAGCTTAAATACAAAATTCAAGTTGTTTGCAAATAGGGTGATTTATGGGCGGTGTTGCCGGTTCGGGTTTTCCGATTTTTCAAAATATCATAAACACTAAAATAGCCATACCTGTATTTAAGCAGGCATGGCTATTTATATATCTGTGACTTTGTGCATGTTTATTTTCAGCACGGCATTTGATGTAAAGACTCAAAACCAGTTGTTAGCCTTTTAGCTTTTCTTTTTTAGTTCATTCTCCACTTGCTCTATTGTGGGCATTCCATCTTGGGCACCGTTTTTTTCCACTGATAAGCCTGCCGCGATATTTGCAAAGTGTAGCGCATTTTCAAATTCGACTCCACTTGCAATTTGATGCGCAAACGCTCCGTTAAATGTATCACCCGCACCTGTTGTATCCACTACTTTTGATTTCCGTGCAGAGATTAGTAAGCTTTCGGTTTTTTCATTTTTTGCTGCGATGCCTTTAGAGCCTTGTGTGATAATTAGCTTTTCAGGGTATCGTGCCAACACATCCTCTATGGATGCTTCATTTTCAAATATAATTGCTGCTTCATGCTCGTTTGGCGTTAAATAATCTAGTTTTTCTAGGATATCTGCTGAAACTTTTCTTGCAGGTGCAGGGTTTAAGAGCACTTTAATATTATTGTCATGACAGATATTGACCACATGATTAATTGTCTCTTGTGGAATTTCATGTTGCAATAAAACAATATCACATTTTAGCAGTTCCTCTTTAATACTATCCACATATTCACATGTTACACAGTCGTTTGCACCAGCTACTATGATGATCGTATTATCGTTTTCACCTACCGTGATAAATGCAGTTCCTGTTGCCACTTCATTTTTCATTCCTATATAGTCTATACAGACATTTTCTTTTCGGAAATTTTCAAGCAGTGTTTTTCCAAAATCATCATTCCCTACACATCCAAACATGACAACCTCTGCGCCGAGTCTTGCGCCGGCAACCGCTTGATTTGCACATTTTCACCGACATGCTTTGCAAACAGCTTGACATCGTCAAATGTAGCACCTGATGTCGAAAACCCGGTAGATGTTTTGATGAAATCCGCGCCTGCCTGTGTCACAATATCACACATCTTGATTTTTTCTTCTTCTGTCAAAAGGCATGTTTCAATATGTGCTTGCAACCGTGAACTCATTTGATTGAGTCCTCGCTCGATCACAGCAAGTTCATCATCCGTCTTTGAATCTATGATATTTCCAAAGTCGCCTGTTTCCAACAGCTCCATCTGCTCGACTTTGTATTTTAATTCCTAAGGTTCCTATAGTATCTCTCACAAAGCTATCATTTAACCAATCGTATTGTTCATCAAAATTTGTGAAAGTTTCTCATCAAACTCATCTGCGCGTTTATCTACAAGCCCAACTTCGTAAGAATGTCGTTACACCATAATGTCCATAGCAAATTGCCGCACCATTATAATCGAAAGAATAGAAACACCAACTATCATGGTAAGTGAAAATCACATGAAAATTCTATATATGAACTTTACACGCATACTATCACACCTTTATGTCAAATAATCGACGGCACACTTTTGCACTGCAATTCCTTTTTTGAACAAATCAAGAAATTTTGCAAATGCATGTATTTCTTTTTCGCTTGGGTTTGTCGTGTGTAGTAAAGCGTTGTTAAACACATTTTCATCTAAATATTCCGCAAGTGATTTTTTATCGCCTTGCATCATGTATGCGGCAAGAATTGCTATTCCGTACGCGCCACCTTCGCCGGCACTTTGCATCACAGAAACCGACGCATTTGATGCTGCCGCCATTGCCTTTGCACCAAACGGAGATTTAAAGAAACCGCCGTGACCCATAAGTTTATTAATTTTGACACCCTCGTTTTCAAAAAGTATATCAAAACCTATTTTGAGCGTGGCCAGTGTAGAGTAAATTTGCGCCTTTGAAAGTGTGCTGAAACTAAAATCAGCATCGGGTTTTCTAACAAGCATGGGCCTGCCTGCGGCCAAGCCTGTGATATGCTCGCCCGAGAGATAGTTGAAGTTCAACACCCCGCTGTAATCCACATCATCGTCGGCGGCTTCAAACATAACATCAAGAACCTTATACGGGTTTATATCAACGCCGATTTTTTGCGCAAACTGCGAAAACATTCTCGCCCATGCGTCTATGTCTGAGCTGCAATTGTTGCAGTGTACCATCGCCACGTCAAAGCCCTCCGGCGTTGTGACAATATCAAGCTCTTTATAGTAGTTTGATATGGCTTTTTCAAGCACAATCATGGCAAAAATCGACGTGCCTGCGGAGACATTCCCTGTGGATGGTGCGATGCTGTTTGTTGCCACCATGCCTGTTCCGGCGTCGCCTTCGGGCGGACACATAGGTATACCAGGCATCAAGTCATCATCCAGCATTTTTGCGCCCACAGCATTTAATCTTCCCGCACATTCACCCGCAACCATAACTTTCGGAAAAATGTCTTTTATCTCGTAGCTTAAACCTTTTGATTTTAAAAGCTTGTTAAACTTATTTGCCATCTCTTCGTTGTAGTCGTGCGTTTTGCTGTCTATCGGGAACATGCCCGAGGCATCACCTACCCCTAAAACAAAATCACCCGTTAGTCTGTAGTGCACATACGCCGCCAAAGTCATAACTTTACTTACATTCTTTGTGTGCTGTTCATTATTTAAAATCGCTTGGTAGAGGTGCGCGGCGCTCCACCTTTGCGGAATATTAAACTGAAATAGCTGGTTTAGCTCTTCCGTCGCCTGCTCTGTCATGGTGTTGCGCCATGTCCTGAAAGGCACCAACAACTCGTCGTTTTTATCAAGGGCAATATATCCGTGCATCATTGCCGAAATACCTATTGCGCCATAAAGCGTCGGTGAAACGCCATATTCTTTGAGCAATTTTACTTTTAAGTCGCTGTAAGCCTGCTTTAAGCCATTTTCTACTTCGCTGACAGAATATGTCCACACACCGTCTTTGAGTTTATTTTCCCAAATGTGCTTTCCTGCAGCAATAATTTCGTTGTCTTTATTTATTAAAACAAGCTTAATTGTTGTAGAGCCAAGCTCGATGCCGAGAAATGTGTTTGAATTTTTAATGTCGTCTATATATTTATTCATAAAAATCACTCTCAATCGTTAATATTTGGAAATAATCTCATTTTCTTTTATGATTTTTCTGCCGTGCGCAATGTTTTTTATTTCTTTTAGCGCAATTAACTGCATTATAATATTGCCTATGGCCGTCGCCTCAATAGGGCCTGCATATACAGGGATTTTGCAGTACTTTGCTGTGAGTTTGCACAAAAGTGTTGCTTTAATTCCACCGCCGAGCATATGCAATGCTTTAAAATTTTTGCCTGTGATTTCGCTGAGTTTTCTCAGTTTGTCAGCATATTTATGCGCAAGACTATGATAAATACAGCTGCAAAACTCTCCTACTGTCACCGGCGCTGTCTGTTTGTTTTCTTCGCAGTAGTCGATGATTTTTTGCGGCATATTACCCGGCTGTGCAAATATTTCCGCATCAACGTCTATTATCGAGGCATGTGATGTGCACTCGCGCGCCATTTGTTCAAGCTGGGCAAAGCTGTAATCATGTCCCTCTTTTTTCCAGTGTCTTTTACATTCTTGTATCAGCCACAGCCCTGTTATATTTGTCAAATAATTGATTTTACCGTCTGCGCCTATTTCGTTGGAAAAACCCAGCTTATAGCTTTCTTCTGTCAGGATAGGACTTGCAAGTTCTGCTCCAAGCAGTGACCATGTGCCGCATGAGAGGAACGCAACGTCCTCTTTTAGCGATGGTATTGCCACCACTGCCGATTGCGTGTCGTGCCCTGCAACGGCAATTACTTTTGCGCCTTTGTACTCGCCTATAACGGTGCCGCTTTTCACCAAAGGTGAAAACAAGCTTTTTTCTATTTCGAAAGTTTTAAATATCTCGTCTGAAAAGCTAACGATTTTAGGGTTTAACAGCTGCGATGTCGATGCAATAGTCTGCTCGCACACGGCATTTCCGCACAGTGCATGGGCGAATAAGTCGGGCATGAAAAGTAACTTTTTCGCACTGCCTAAATCTTCGACAGAAAGCTGCATCAGCGTGTTGATATCCATTATTTGTGTGCCTGTTTCAGCATACATCTTTTGCGCACACATTTTTTTATATAGGTTCTGCGCCGCACCTTTTGTGCGCTTGTCACGGTAGCAAACGGGTAAGCTCATTAGTTTTCCGTCTTCGTCTAATAACCCATAGTCTACACCCCATGTATCAAAGGCAATGCTATCTACTTTACCGGTTTTTTCTATTGCGAGATGCACCTCGTCCAGCAGTTTATAGAAATCCCAGCACAGTTTACCGTCTTGTGTTATGGGGTTATTTTCAAAACGATGTATTTCGCTGTAATTTAATTTGCCGTTTTCGTATTCACCTAATACAGCACGTCCGCTTGAAGCGCCAAAATCGAATGCCAAAACTTTTTTCACACTACCACGCCTTTTTTAAGGATTATATTTGCATATATTGCTGTTTCGCCTGTCGCAATAATGGCATATGCTTTTTTACTGCAAGCATAAAATTCATGTCTTTCTGTCATTTCTATGTCTCAATTATTCGGCTCATATGTATTTAATATTTTTTCATACTCACTCCAAATAATAGGTTGAGGGTCACTTTCGCTTGTCAAACTCATAAGAGCGGCAGGTTTTTCACAATAGTTGTCAAGAGGCATCAGTTCTAATATTGCTTTCAGTATATCTGGTACTCAGTGTCCGTCCATACGCGCCACAATATTATTTGCACCCAAACTTTCACACGAAAAATTTCCGTCCGCTATAACTATTTCATCTCCATGCCCCATTTCCATGAGAACTTTTAATAGTTGCGGAGACATAATTTTATTTATATTTTAAAGCATGTTTTTCATCCTATTATAAAATTTTAAAAACCAAGGGCGACTAATTAATCGCCCTTGATAATTTAACACTATTTACTTGTAAAGTGGCCCGTAAACCTCGCACGCTCTGTAATCTTGCCCCTCTTTGTCCATGCCAAATGCGTTCCATGCGCTGGGACGGAAAATATCGCTTTCGGCAACATTGTGCATGCAAACAGGTATGCGGAGCATGGAGCACATGGTGATAACATCTGCGCCGATGTGTCCGTGGCTGATTGCGCCGTGGTTTGCACCCCAGTTGTTCATCACATCATACGCGCTTGCAAATGCACCCTCGCCTGTGGTGCGTGGCACAAACCATGTGCAAGGCCAAGTGTAGTCTGTAATTTTCCATATTTTATCGCTTACATCTTCGGGCAGTTTTATTGTCCATCCCTCGGCAATTTGCACGACGGGACCAATGCCTTTGATTAAATTAAGCCTTATCATTGTGACGGGCATTTCGGCGTTTGTGATAAAGCGTGAGGAGTATCCGCCGCCTCGGAAATATCCAAGGTCGCCCTCGCACCACTCTGTCGCCTCGGCAATGTTTTTTACGTCCTCCTCTGTCACTTCATACCACGGTTTTATGCCATTGTTGCCGTCTTTGTCTACAGCAAGACCACAGCCGTCCATGCAGGCCGCACCGCTGTTTATCAAATGTATAAACCCACCGTGCTCTTTTGCAACACCCGTCAGCTCATATCCTGTTTCGGCTTTGACAGCCTTTGGGCTCCAGTATGTGCGCACATCGGAGAAGATTTGCGCTTTGTTGGTGAGTAGTTTCATAAACAGCATACTTACGCCGTTTAAAACGTCGTTTTCGGTAGCAAGTATGTATGGCTCACGCACACCGTTCCAGTCAAACGATGTGTTTAGCACCGCCTCGGCAAAATCGCCGTTTGGGTAAAAGTCGGTCCACTGGCGCTGACCTTGAAAACCTGCTGCAATGGCGTTGTGCCCCAGCATTTCTTCCTCGCAGCCTTTTGGCAGGTTTTTATTCCCGTTCATCAAGTCCTTGATTATGAGCGCCATTTTTACCACAAATTCCCAGTCGCTTTGTCTTTGTTCTGCGCTTCTTTGCAGGTTTTCCGGGTTTTTGTTGTAGCCTTCTTTGCAGTTTTCTTTTGTCCAGGCAAGAGCTTTTTTATACTCTTCTTCGTCGTAAATCCCCTCGGACATTCGGCGTATTATCTCTGTTTCGTCGACGCTTTCTGTGCGCAGTCCCAGGTAATCTTGCAAAAAGTCGCTGTCGATAACAGAGCCTGCAATACCCATGCAAACCGAGCCTATTTGCAGATAAGATTTACCACGCATGGTGGCAACCGCAACGGCACTGCGTCCAAAACGAAGCAGTTTCTCGACAACGTCACCCGGTATTTCTGTAGCGTCCGGTGGCTGTACATCATGTCCATAAATGCCAAATGCAGGAAGGCCTTTTTGTGCATAGCCAGCAAGCGCCGCGGCAAGGTATACCGCGCCCGGACGAGCAGTGCCGTTAAAGCCCCAAACACCTTTTATCGTGGTCTTTTCCATGTCCATGACCTCTGTGCCGTAGCACCAGCACGGAGTCACCGTGAGGCTGATTTCAACGCCCTCACGTTTAAATTTATCGGCGCAGGCGGCAGCCTCGGGAGCACGGCTTATGCTTGTGTCCGCGATTATCACTTTTACACTCTCGCCGTTTGAGTATTTTAGGTTATCTTCAAAAAGCTTTGCGACAGACTTTGCCATGTTCATGGTCTGCACTTCCAAGCTTTTCCTCACGTCGAGCACACCTCTGCGCCCGTCAATCACAGGGCGTATGCCTATCACCGGATATTCGCCTATCAATCTGTTTTCAGCCATTTTGTTTTCCTCCGTTATATTTTAATATGAGCCCTACTTTATTTTCACAACACTTTTCAAAAGCAATTATCAATTTTCAAAAATATGGTTTATGCTAAGTATCTTGTGGCTCACCCTCGTCTTTCTTTGGGTATTTTTTATACCCCGGGTGCTTGCCTGTGACGCCATAATAAGAGCGTAAATTTATCAATTTATCGATGTTTTCACGGCTTATGTCATAACTTCCACCTAAAATTATGGCGTTTATCGTGATTTTCGCCCACAGCTCAAGGCTCTCCATTCGGTAAAACGCCGTGACAACATCGCTTCCCACTGCAAGTGCACCGTGGTTTTCAAGTAGCATCACATCATGCTCGTCAAGGTACGACTCGATAGCATCCGGCACCTCGGACGTGCTTGGTGTGCCATAAGGTGTAAGCGGTACAGAGCCGATAACAGCCACATCCTCTATCATATTGTACATGTCCATGGAACGATGCGCCACGGCAAAGCCTGTTGCCCCGGGTGGGTGCGCATGTAATACCGCACCGACGTCGCCCCGTTTTTCATAGCATTTAAGGTGCATTTTTATCTCGCTGGATGGACGCATGCCTTCGGCACCCTCTAATACTTCGCCTTTTGCGTTTATATGTAGCAATTTTTCCGGTGTGATGAAAGCCTTGCTTATTCCCGTAGGCGTTGCAAGAAAAGTACCGTCGGGTAATTTCACGGTGACATTTCCGTCGTTTGCCGCTACCCAGCCAAGCTGCCACATTTTATAACATATATCACAAATTTGTAATTTTATTTCTTGCATTTACAACACCCTCCGTTTATTATAATATTATAAATATACTATAATTTTAGCAATACGTCTTGTATTATAACGCAAAAAAGTATAACTATATTGAGGTTTTGTATGAAATTTTTAGCCACACATGAAAACGCCAAGCGAGGAAATGTCGACTTCCCTTTAGAGCTGTATGACATAGACAACACTCATCCAAGGTATCAAATGCCTTTTCACTGGCACATGGAATGTGAAATCATGCGCATAGTAAGCGGTGCTTTCACCCTGAGTCTTAACAATAATACCTTTTATTTAAAAGAAGGCGACAGCATATTTATCCCAAGCGGAATAATACACGGCGGAACACCCGAAAACTGTTTTTATCAGTGTGTGGTTTTTTCGCTGGAAAAGTTGTTGCCGCTGATTTCCGCGAGGCAAGAACAGTATGAACAGCAGCTGGGGCAAGGCGACTACATACCGCCGATAAAGTTTAAAAACGCCACCATAGATAAACTTTTCATGACACTGGAGGAAAAAAATTATGGGTTTGAGTTTGCCATTCAAGGAATACTCCTTCAAATCATCGGCGAAACATTGGCAGAAAAAAGTAACACCGCACCGGGAACGCACAGTAGCGCCGACACCAAGCGCATCAAGAAAATAAAAGATGTTTTCCGCTTGATTCGCAAGGATTATTCAAAACCGTTAACTTTGGAAATGCTTGCAGGCACCGCCGGTCTTAACCTTCAGTATTTTTGTAAATCTTTTAAACGTATTACCGGCAAGACGCCGATTGATTATTTGATTTTTTACAGAATAGAGTGTGCCGCGGAGCTTTTACAATTAGATGAAATGAGTGTGACCGAGATTGCATATGCTTGCGGGTTCAACGATTTAAGCTATTTCATTAAGCTGTTCAAACGAGAAAAAGGGGTTTCTCCCGGAGAATATAAAAAAATCTGAAAATTGAGAATCAAGATCAATCTGAGTATTGATAAAGAGATTCAGCATATAAAAAACCACTGTAATGTGTCCTATTACAGCCAAAGGTTTACCGAATGCTATGAGCGCTGCTCGGGGTATAATGTGCGACACAAATAAGGTGACTCTTTGCGTAAGTAGCGGGCATAAGACCATCAAGAATATCTTCGCCGTAAAAGAGTTTACCGTAAGCACTGCCACTGCACCACAGGTGTGTCTTGCGATTATTCAAGTGTTGCAACCGTAAACAAAGTACAAAACAAATTCAAAAAGGCAAGCTTTCACGCTACAAAATCAGAGTTTGTTAATGCGCCTATTATTAACGAACTCCCACTTGCCTTAGATTGCAAATTAATAAAATATGATGATGAAACCGGTCTACTATTTGGCGAAATTATAAACGTTAGCGCTGACGATAACATTTTAAAAGCAACCGGAAATGTCGATGTGGAAAAATATATGCCAATCGTGATCGACCCTATGAACAACGTGTATCTACAGCTTGAAAAAAAGTCGGTAATGCGTTTAACTACGGGAGTACTTTGATTTAATAAAACAAAAATATCAGCCACTTTATCGTTGAGATAAGGTGGCTTTTTTCACTGCCCTTTTAAATGTCAAATAGATATGTGGGTACTGTTATTCTAAAAGCTGTAGTAGGTATACTACCAAAAATCGGTACACGGACAAGTCTGAATTTCAATAGTGTTCGTACTCATCATAGCCTTTGACAGTGAATGCGGCCATGCCTTTTTATACTAAATTTTATACAAGCAGGCTTCGTTTAATCGAATTGAATCGTGTCGTGCCAACACTCGGCCAAAATAGGCGGGGCTTCCAATGTGATTATGCGGCTTTCTGCGTTCTGACCCTCCAGCAATCTAATCGCATGAACAATAGCTTCTGTGCCATTCAAGCACCATCTATAAGTTAAAGCTTAATCACGGTGACTTAAAGGCGACAAAAAAATTCCGTCATAGCGTAAACTACAACGGAAATTGGGTGCAGCGTACCCAAGGGGGGGCATGCTATCACGCTGCTGGCATGACTGTCCAATATAGATGCACAGATCAATTCGAACTTGAGTTGAACTT
>CAYIZZ010000093.1:0-9798 GCA_964367945.1 uncultured Oscillospiraceae bacterium
ACAGAAGAAGGTGCACTAAGCGTGCTTTTTGATGCAGGCATTGCAAACGAGCTTTTTCCGCTTCTTTTGTTTATTGGCATTGGAGCAATGATTGATTTTGGACCACTGCTTAAAAACCCGAAACTATTATTGTTTGGTGCGGCAGCTCAGTTTGGAATATTTTTCACTTTAATGGTTGCGGCGATAATCGGAAACTTTTATCCCGACGTGTTCAGCTTGCAAGATGCGGCATCGGTAGCTATTATTGGTGCAGCAGACGGTCCAACAGCCATATTTGTGGCAAACTACTACCAAACACAGTATGTGGGCGCTATCATAGTAGCGGCATACAGCTATATGGCGCTGGTACCTATCATTCAGCCACCATGCATCAAGCTGATCACTACAAAAAAAGAACGCCAAATTAAAATGCCATATGAAGTGTCTGAGGTGGGCAAACCCATTCGCATTTTGTTCCCCATAGTAGTAACAGTGATAGCGGGTATGATTGCACCACGAAGTGTAGCTCTTGTTGGGTTCTTGATGTTTGGTAACTTGATTCGCGAGTGTGGGGTGCTGAATAGCTTATCTGAAGCAGCACAAAATAACCTAGCTAATTTAATCACCATTTTCCTTGGTATTACAGTAGCTGTGAAAATGCAAGCAGATTTGTTCTTGAACGTCGGCACATTAATTATCATGGCACTGGGTATGGTAGCGTTTGTGATGGATACCATCGGCGGTGTGCTTTTTGCAAAGTTCCTAAACTTGTTTGTGAAAAGCAAGGTGAACCCAATGATAGGCGCGTGCGGAATATCGGCGTTTCCGATGTCCAGTCGTGTTATACATAAAATGGGCCTTGAAGAAGACCCACAAAACTTCCTTTTGATGCATGCCGCAGGTGTGAACGTTGGTGGGCAGATAGCCTCGGTTATTGCAGGCGGACTGATATTGAATTTGATAGCAAAATAAACCATAAAACGCTATAGGAGGACTATTATGATAGCGAGTGCAATGCAGGTGATGGTATTTGGAATGCTGGGTATTTTTGTTGTGATGGGAATGATTATCGGTGTCATTACATTGCTGCAAAAAATAACTACAGTTAAATAAAACATCTAAAATTAAAATGCCGGTCAAGTTTTCAAGCTTGACCGGCATTTTTGTTGGTGGTTAATGCTTTTTATGAGCGCCGAAGTACACTATGGCTCCATCATTATCAAAAAAGTCTAGTGTGAAGTCTGAACCCAGTCTTTTTCGTAAATTTTCCTCTGTGTCAAAAGGTGGTGTAAACCATCCTTTTTTCGAGAGGATATTTTTTGCGACGAAATCAGCAAGTTTAAGCTTTCCTTTAACATAAAAACAAGAAAGAAATAAACCGTCTTTTTTCAGTACTCTTGTAACTTCGGAAAATGCCTTTTTCTTATTTGGGAATACATGAAACCCATTCATGCTGAAAACAATATCAAAACGCTCATCTTCAAAAGGAAGGTTTCCAACATCACCTTGCATCAGCTTTATGTTTTTGCCCTTAAGCCTGCTTTTGGCAATATTAAGCATATCTTCGCTATAATCCATGCAGATTATTTTTGCATTTTTCATTTTCTGGTATTTTTTATGTACGAAAATTCCGGTACCAACCGGCACATCTAGAATTTCACCATTGAAATCATCAGGAATCTTGCTGAGCAATATTTTTGCAATTTTAGGATCATTCACACCACCCCAAACCACTTTTGAATATATTTTACTCCACCACTTACGATGAGTAATTACATCATCGTAAAAATTCCTTGAAGTGTTGTACGAACTTTTGATTTTATCGGACATGTTTAATCTCCTTTGAATAATCAAAATTATAATAATAGATGAACTTGATGAAATAAATGCGCCAAACAAGCTGCTTTACTTGAAATGCCGGCTAACTCTCTTTTACCGTAAGTAAAAAGTTGCAAACGTCATCGCCGTCGCCTATGGTTTTAGTTCTACCCCAAACAAGTTTCGGGTGCATATCACCGTATATTATGTCATCGCCTCTACAAAATGCTGTTGTGATTTCAGGGTACCCATATTTTGTGCAAATGTCGCTGTAGGGACACTTTGTCATGTCGAAATGCATTTTCTTGTTTGAAATTTCATGAAAAACAGCATCGAAGTTTTGCTTTTTTCCAAACTTTTTCTTTGTCATATTACCAAACATCACAGGCATTTTTTTATAGACAAAGGGTATTTTCATGAATTTTTTCACTAGTTTTGCGGCAGTGTCGCTTCTCCATTTTATAAAAGAAAACATAAACGAAAGCGCGTCTTCGCGGCTGATTTTATTTTGTACCTGCGCATCCAAAACAGCTATGCAAGGATAAATTTTAGCATGTGTATGCGGATGCATTGCCTGGGGCTCGTCTTCATTTTCTTTGCAAAGCTCTGAAAAACGCACGATAGATGCGTTGGATATTTTTTCGCCGATATCTTTGCCGTAAACTTGTATTAAGTGCTTTCTTGCCTGTGATAAAAATTGATTTTTTGCCATTTCATCCTCCTTAGGCAAGTGCCCATTTTGCACTTTCAGTTTGTAGTTTAATCATGTTTTCATAGTCTTTTGACAGCTCAAGCATTTCGCTGTGTGAGCCCACAGCCGATACTTTACCATCTTTCAGCAAAACAATTTTATTTGCGCCGGCAATAGTTCTCATCCTGTGTGCGATTACAATAACTGTTTTGTCTTTTGTTAGTCTTGAAATTGCTTTTTGTACTTTGCTCTCGTTTTGAATGTCAAGAGATGAAGTTGCCTCATCTAAAAGCACAATGGGTGCATCTTTCAAAAGTGCCCGTGCTATAGACAGTCTTTGGCGCTCGCCACCTGAAAGTTTCGATCCGTTTTCGCCTATAAGTGTGTTATACCCATCGGGCATATCGGTGATAAAATCATGGCACATAGCATTTTTGGCGGCAGCTATAACTTCATCATCTGTAGCATCTTTTCTACCTATGCGGATATTTTCCATCACGGTATTGTTAAATAAAGTTACGTCTTGGAACACAATCGAAATTTCTTTGAGAAGTGTTTCAGGCTCTATACGGCTTACATCCTCGCCACCGATGCTCACTTTTCCGCTGTTTATGTCCCAAAACCTTGCAACAAGTTTCATTGCGGTGGTTTTGCCGCCACCTGAAGGCCCTACAAGGGCAGTTACTTCACCTTGATTTGCAGTAAAGCTTACACCATTTAGCACGGTTTCACTTGTGTCGTAAGAAAAATTGACATCGGTAAAATCAATGTCATATCCTTTGGGTGACATTGTTTCACTACCGGTTTGAACTTTTGTATTTTGAAATTCGTTCATTCTATCCACACTCTTCAGTGAGATGAATATTCCACCAAGGTTCACCAGTGCACCTGCGAGTGGGTCATAAATTCTTGAAGCTATCATCAAAAACACAAGGAATGTCAAAAGCGGGATTTCGCCACTTGCCAGCAGAGTTACACCGACAATCATAGTGGTGGCGATTCCAACTTTTAGTATCATTTGAGATAAATTTATGAAACTACCCATCACAAATTCGGATTTTATGTTTGCGTTTTCGTGTTCGTCAAAATAGGTGTTCATAGTGCTCAGATGGGTATCCTCACGGTTGTTTGCCTTAATGTCTTTCACATTTTCAAGGCATTCTTGTATTTTATCAAGATATGTCAGCTGTATTGCTTTTGTCTTTAAGACAAAATAAGTTTGCAGTTTTTTACTAGCAAAAGTAAGCAAAAATGACACAGGGATTACCCAAGTGAGAGACAGCGCAAGCCTCCAGTCAAAGAAAAACATGCCAATGCCCATAATGATAGTGGAAATTATCGAGCCGATAAATCCGGGAATAAAGTGTGAAAAAGCATTCTCCATCATGGTGACATCACCCATAACAGTGTTTGTAACGTCCGATAAATCCTTTTTCCCAAAGAATGAAAGAGGCAATTTGCGAAGTGTTTCGGCCAAAGAAATACGCATATTTGCACTTTCGGCATAGGCTGAAATATAGCAAAAGTTATACTGGAAATAATATAATATTACCAATAGCACTAAAGTGAAAATAGCATATCCCACATATAGAAGCATGGTGTATACAGGGCTAGAGCCTTCTAAAATAGGCAGCAAAGTATCTTTTATAAAGTAATAAGAAATGGCACTTACAGTCATGATAGCAAGATTTATAATCACGGTGATAATGCTTGCTTTTAAAAGTTCGCTTGCACCTTTATCAGTCAGTGCAAAAGTTTTTTGTAAGAAGTTTTTCATTATGCGTCTACCTCGCTTTCGTTCCAAATGAAGGCATTGTTATATTCTTGCCACATCTCGCCGTATAATCCATTTTTACTGACAAGTTCTTCATGTGTGCCTTGTTCTGTGATTTTTCCGTTTGCCAATACATAGATTGCATCGGCGTTTTTAATAGTGGATAACCTGTGTGCAATCATTAGCACAGTTTTGCCTTTTGTTAGCTCGCTCATTGCAAGCTGGATTTGATGTTCGTTTTCAGGATCGGCAAAAGCTGTGGCCTCATCAAGCAAAATAATTGGCGCGTCCCGTAAAATTGCCCTCGCAAGTGCGATACGTTGTGCTTCGCCACCTGAGAGATAAACGCCTTTTGTTCCGTAAATAGTGTCAATTCCGTTTGGCAGTTTTGATATGATATCCTCGCATCTTGCAGCTTTAATGGCTGCGGTTACTTCTTCGATGGTAGCGTTAGGCTTTCCTTCACGAAGGTTGTCCAAAATACTGGCTTTGTAAAGATTAGTGTTTTGAAATACAAATGATATATGCTTCATCAGCTCAGAACTATCCATATCACGTCCATCCACATCACCGATTTTTATACTTCCACTATCCACATCCCAAAAACGTGGAATAAGGGTAGCAAGTGTGGTTTTGCCGCCGCCAGATGGTCCCACAAACGCAGCGGTTTGCCCTTGTTTTATATTTAATGTGACATTATCCACAGCTTTATTATCATTTCCGGGGTATGAGAAGGAAACATTTTCTATAGAGATATCTGAATTTTGAGGAATTTTAGGACTGGCAGATTTTGTCAAAGGCTTTTCATTCAGCAAGCTTTCGATTCTGTTTAATGCATCGCTTGCAAGCATGGAATGTTGCATCACCCACATGATTTTCATCAGCATTAGTGAAGAGATCGGTGTAAAAATAAGATAAAAGAAGAAGCTTTGGAAAAATGCCACCATATCACTTTGGCCACTAATAAGTAAAATTGATGAGATAACTAAGAATATCGGTGTGCTTGCAAGAAAAACCTGAAACATTGTCATTGGCATTCTCATGCGATAAGAATATTGTGAAACATATTTTTTGTATGTTTGTATAATATTATGAAAGCGTTCAAACGAAAACACACTTTGGTTAAAAGTTTTTACAACAGGAATACCGCGAACATATTCAGTAGCTTCGTTATTCATGTTTTCCAGTGCCGATTGATATTGCTTTATTCTTGCAGGTTGATCCTTGCCCATGCCAGACATCATTGCAACTGCTGCTAAGATAAGAGGGACAAGACTAATTAGTCCTAAGCGCCAATCGAACACAAACAAAATTGAAATTACGGCTATAGGCGTGGTTAAAGCGCCTACAATATCAGGAAGTTGGTGCGCAAGATATGTTTCGGTTGCTCCGGCGCTATCATTTATTATTCTGCGCAGCTTGCCGCTACCCATGCTATCAAAGAAACCTAAAGGTAAGTTCATGATATGACCTAGCGCAGTTTTACGTATGTTGGTTGCTATACGGTAAGCTGCGATGTGCGTACACATCAAGGCTGCTAGATAAATAAGCATTGCACCAATAGCGCTTCCCGCAGCAAGCCAAGCGTTTCTCACTATACTTTCGGTAAGGGTTATGTTTGGGTAAGCGGTTATAATTTCTTTTACGCCCAAATATATGAAAATAATGGGCAAAAGAGTCATAACAGCGCTTACTGCCGACAAAACCATGCCAAGCGTTGTCAGATGCTTGTGATTTCCTGCAAAGACAAACAGTCTTTGCAAAAGCGGTGTTTGTTTTTCTTTTTGCATTGTTTGAGATCTCCTTTTATGTAAAATCATTTAATATATATCGACATAAAGTTAGTTCGAGCTAACCAAAACTTAAAAATAAAAGGACTATTGTCCTAATATTTCTTTTGTTCCGGCATAATAAAATCTTTGAATCTTTGCGATATACTCATAGGCTTCTTCTCGGGTTAAGTCATGGTGGATGGCCTCAAGCATGTTGGTGATACCGGATGTAGAGATCACATGAATGAAAAACCGATTGATTTTATCCAGCTTGAAGTTGGCACATTCCACTGCTTTAATAGAGGATTTTTCCTCCACATCTATCATTATGTCAACAAAGGCTTCGTACTTTGTGCCGGCAGAGCAAGAAAAAAGAAGCTTTGATAGCTCAAAGTTATTATAAAGCAAGTCTAAAACAGCAAATGTTCCTTTGCCCACATCTTCAACGGTTTCGGCGCTGTCAAAATCATAGCCGTCTCCAACTTCTTCATGAAGTTTTTTGAAAAGCAAAAGTAGCTCTTGTGCAAAATCGCCAACAAGTACCTCAAACAAATCTTCTTTGTTTTTATAATGGTTATATAATGCCCCAGTTGTAACTTTTGCATTTTCTGCGATTATACGCAAATTTGCTGCAGTAAAGCCTTTGCTTAAAAACTCTTTCTTGGCAGAATGCAGGATGCGCTCTTTGGTAAGCTCGGATGAATAGCTCATACAAATCACCTCACATAACAGAGTTACTTTTAATAACTACGTTATCATTATTTTTTAAAATTGTCAAGACTTTAAAAAATGTATTGACATTTCATTTGCTTTATTATATCATTTAAATAAGTTAGCGCAGACTAACTATAACTGTTATGATTTTGTATGCATAGCAGTTTCTTTTAGACACAAAGGTTAGCTTTCGCTAACCTAATAAGAGAGGACAAGCTTATGAGTGTTGTTATTGTTGGCGGAAATGAATGTATGGAAAGAAGATATATAGATACTTGCAAACAATATGGTTGCAAAGCTAAAGTTTTCACAAAAATGAAGGGTGATGTCAGAAGCAAGTTTGGCACACCGGACATGATTATATTATTCACAAACACTGTTTCGCATAAGCTTGTGGCTTGCGCCAACTGCGAGGCAAAGCGATGTAAGGCGAGAATAGAACGTTCACATTCAAGCTCGATTTCGGCGCTTAAAAATATTTTAGAGGCAATGTAAGGCAGATATGATAAGCGAAAAATTACTAATAGAACACTGCTCACTTACACTGTCCAGCCTTAAAACTGCAAGCTTGTTTACTGTGAAATTCACAAACATTGATGGTTTGCGCGATGAGATAAAAGCTTGGAATCACAAGTTTTTTGAAAAGGGCATAAAGCTGGTTTTGCTTAAATCAGGGGACAGTTCGGCGCTTATTTATTTGTACAGAGAAGACATGCTGAAAAATGATTTTGCAGACTCAAACGCTGAAGATATACTTTCAGAGTATGGATATAAAAACTTGAGTATAGAAAAAGCCATTGAAAAACTTTCAAACAGGCTTTCAACATATGACGAATTTCCACATGAGATTGGACTATTCTTAGGGTATCCGCCAAATGATGTCAAGGGCTTTATCTGTAACGGTGGTAAAAACTGTAGCTTGTGCAGATACTGGAAAGTATATGGAGAAAAAGATAAGGCTTTGAAAAAATTTGCAAGATATGATAAGTGCAAAGAAGTGTATAAGCGCCTGTGGAAAGACGGCCGAGATATTATAGAGCTTACTGTGAAAAAACAGTTAGCTGCCTGATAATATATAAAACCATTTTAAAAGGAGATTTTCATTATGAGCAAAGTAGCAGTGGTTTATTGGAGTGGCACAGGCAATACAGAGGCTATGGCAAACTATATAGCCGAAGGTGCTAAAGGTGCCGGTGCAGAAGTTACCGTTATGACATCTGCTGAATTTACAAAAGATATGGTGAGTGGGTACGATAGTATTGCTTTTGGCTGTCCATCCATGGGCGCTGAGGTGTTGGAGGAAAGCGAATTTCAGCCAATGTGGGATGATGTGAAAGATAGCCTAGCCGACAAAAATGTATTACTTTTTGGCTCATACGGCTGGGGCGATGGCGAGTGGATGAGAAACTGGGAAGAAGAAACCACTGCAAAAGCATTGGAAACATATATGTGCAACGAGACACCTGATGATGATGCACAAGCTGCTTGCAAAGCATGCGGAGAAAAGCTAGCATAAAGCTTTAATAAAATAGAATTAAAACACAGTAAACCTGAGAATTGTATCTTAGGTTTACTGTTATTGATGAGGAAAATAAATGCGGAAAGAAGCAAAAATGATTTTAAATGTATCAAGAAGGTTGCTGCTTGATACATCGAAAACGGAAAAACAAATAGTAAAAATGTTATATGTATCGGAAACTTATTTAAGGCAGCTGTATTTACAAACTTTTGGCATGCCGCCTAAAAGATATATAAAAAGCGTGAAACTGAAAAAAGCAAAAACCTTGCTTAGGATTTCTAATAAAACCATTAGCGTTATTGCCTATGAAATAGGATATACAAACACAAGTAAGTTTAGTGAGGCGTTCAAAGTAGCTTACAACATGACTCCGTCTGAGTATAGAGGAATTTCCAAACAACAATAAAAGTGTGGTTTTGGAGTTGAAAAAAATATCGGGAAATTGTATGCTTATAAGACTAAAGACACAGGAGGCGTTGAAAATGTTGAGTTTTATTACAAAACAGCATAAATTGATTTTTGCAGCAGGTGCGGCGGTCGGAGTGGCTGTTATAGGTGTACTGAAAACAAAAAAAGCTCGTGCACTTGCCGTTAAAAGCGTTGCCGGTGGTATCATGCTAAAAGATAAAGTGCTGGAAACAGCGGCTAATATCAAAGAAGAAGCAGACGATATTGTGTGTGAAGCTAAAACTGCCGCTCAGCAAGGTTGCATAGACACAGAAAAATGTGACTGTGAAGAAAAATGTGAATGTGTTGAGTAAGTACTACTTAGGGAGAATTCTATGAAATATCACATAGTTTGTGATAGGCCCGCAAGGCTTCGAATTCGCTTTGGTAAATACATCATAACAAAGGAGCAGTCTTACGGTATATCCGAACTGCTCCTTTCTTTATCCGGGGTTGAAAACGTACAAGCGAATGAGATAAACGGCTCGGTGCTTATCAAATATGACGGTGAAGATGCAAGAGAGCTTATATTAAACAAGCTGTCATCTCTTAAACTTTCTGATATAAAAGACGGCGTTCCTACAGAGGAGCAACGAGCTGGTATCTTAGAAAACGAGATAAAAAAGAAGATAGTAAAGCATTGTGCGTTTCATTTTGCAAGGCAGATGTTCATGCCGGCTTTACCGAATAAAATTTATACAGTGTCTCGTGCAATCCCTTACATCGTAAGTGGGCTTAAAGCGTTGTCGGCCAAGAAAATCAATGTCGAGGTTTTAGACGGCACGGCGATAGGCGCTTCATTATTATCGAAAAACTACAAGACGGCTTCCTCCACAATGTTTTTGCTGGGTCTTTCCGACTTGTTGCTTGAATACTCTAATTCAAGGGCAAAGCACGCCCTAGCCCAAAGCTTGACCATTAATGTTGATAAAGTGTGGCTGGTGAAAGATGGAGAGGAAATAGAAATTCATCACAGTGATGTTATGGTTAAAGATGTTATCCGTGTGCGAAAAGGTAGCCTAATACCCATGGATGGCACCGTTGTAAGTGGGGATGCGCTGATAAATGAAGCCACAATGACGGG
>CAYIZZ010000094.1:0-9645 GCA_964367945.1 uncultured Oscillospiraceae bacterium
TTTTGATGATGGTGGTGTTTGGTGGCATGGGCTCCATCACAGGCTCGGTGCTCAGTGCTACAGTGCTTACCATGCTGCCGCAGGTGCTTCGTGGTTTCTCTGAGTATCGCATGCTGATTTACTCTGTGGTACTTATCATTGTTATGTTGTTCCGTCCAAAAGGTATTTTGGGGCGCACTGAACTTAGGGTTATTCCTTTGTATGAAAAGCTGATTCCTGCAATGCGCCGCACAAAAAACACCGACACAAAAGGGGGTAAGAACAAATGAAACCCATAGAGTTGCAAGTAGAAGATTTATCTATTTATTTTGGTGGTTTGCAAGCGGTAGAAGGGGTAAACTTCTATATTAAAAAAGGACAAATTGTGGGCCTTATCGGACCTAACGGTGCCGGTAAAACCACTATTTTCAACATGCTTACCGGTGTGTATGCTCCCACCAGAGGTGATATTTTCCTGAACGAAAAGAGCATGCTGAAATATAAAACATATCAGCGTTGCCAAATGGGCTTGGCACGTACTTTCCAAAACATTCGTTTGTTTAAAGATTTGTCTGTTATTGATAACGTGAAGGTGGCAATGACGAATCAAATGAACTATGGTGTGTTTTCCGGAGTGTTGCGCCTGCCATCGCACAATCGCCAAGAGAGGGAAACCTCCACTCATGCTCACGAGATTTTGCAGGTGGTTGGTCTTGACGAATATGCCCACGATTATGCACGTAATTTACCATATGGCCAGCAGCGTAAATTGGAAATTGCAAGGGCGCTGGCAGCAAACCCGAAAGTATTGCTTTTGGACGAGCCTGCTGCCGGCATGAATCCTACCGAGACACAAGAGCTACTAGACACTATCCGCATGATACGTGACAAGTTTGATATATCTGTGCTACTTATTGAACATGACATGAGCTTTGTTATGGAGCTGTGTGAATATATTTTTGTGCTGGATTATGGGCGGATTATTGCACGAGGCGAGGCGGAGGATATCCGTAACGACCCAAGGGTAATTGAAGCTTATTTAGGGGGTGACGCAGTTGAAGAAGATGCTTGAAGTGAAGGATCTTGAAGTATACTATGGCGCCATCCACGCTATTAAAAAAGTATCATTTGAAGTGAATGAAGGCGAGATAGTCACCCTTATTGGTGCAAATGGTGCCGGCAAAACTACGATTTTGCATGCGGTGTCAGGCCTTGTGAAGCCTAAAGAAGGCTCGATTGATTTCTGTGGTGAGAGCTTGGTCACTACAAAGCCTTACAGAATTACCGGTATGGGGCTTGCTCAGGTGCCGGAAGGTCGCCGTATTTTCTCTCGCATGACAGTAAAAGAAAACCTTGAAATGGGCGCATATTCTCGCACCGACACAGAGGGTATCCGCAGAGACTATGAGTATGTCATGAAAATTTTGCCACGTTTGCAAGAGCGTCGCAAGCAGATGGCGGGCACACTTTCAGGCGGCGAGCAACAAATGCTTGCCATGGGCCGTGCATTGATGGCAAAACCCAAGATGTTACTTTTAGACGAGCCGTCCATGGGTCTTTCACCTTTGCTGGTACAAGAAATTTTCAAGACTATTCGTGAAATAAATAAAAATGGCGTGACTGTTCTTTTGGTAGAGCAGAATGCCCGTATGGCACTGGATGTGGCTTCAAGAGCATATGTGCTGGAAACCGGCAAGGTGGCCATGCAAGGCGATGCAAAAGAACTGGCCCATAACGAAGAAGTTAAAAAAGCATATTTGGGCGGATAGACTTACTTCGAAATAGTATATTGTTTTCATAAAATATAAGTTCCCTTGGTAAGATAACGAGGGAACTTATGCTATGTAAAGTAGTTTAACTACAGAAGTTTTGAGAGGAAGCGAAAGCGTTGATTCAATCAAAAGAAAAAAGCAAAAGTGCCATAAAGGCAGCTTTTCCACATACCATACCGGTGCTGACAGGATATGTTGTTATGGGTATGGCGTTTGGTGTGTTACTAAGCAGTAAGGGCTTTGGGTTTTTATGGGCTATGCTGATGGGTATTGTGATGTATGCCGGAAGCATGCAGTTTGTTGCTGTTAGTCTTTTGGCGGCAGGCTTTGATCCGCTGGGTGCGTTTTTAATGACACTGATGGTGAATGCAAGGCATGTATTTTATGGTATACCGCTTTTAGAACGCTTTAAAGAATACGGTAAATCAAAGTTTTATATGATATTTGCACTGACCGATGAAACGTTTGCGCTGTTATGTGCAACAAAACCGCCAAAAGACGTGGACGAGAAAAAGTTTTACTTATCTATTTCGGTGCTGGATCATTTATATTGGATAACAGGATGTACCTTGGGTGGGATATTAGGCGGTGCAGTGAATATCGACACCCACGGCATAGACTTTGTTATGACGGCGCTGTTTATTGTGATTTTCTTAGAGCAGTGGAAGGAAAAACAAAACCGATCTCCTGCGTTGATAGGTCTTTTTGTTTCGCTGGTATGCAGGATATTGTTTGGGCCGCAATGGTTTATTTTAGCGGCTATGGCGGTGCTTGTAGTGGTATTTGTGATGTGTAAAAAGCCGCTGAGCAAGAAAATGGAGGAAAACGCATGGAAACAGTGATAGATGTAGCACGCATGCCGTGGTGGCAGGCACTGATAATTATTGGTATCTGTGCGCTGACAACTTTAGGCACTCGTGCGCTACCGTTTGTAGCTTTTCCACCGGGAAAAAGCACGCCCGGATATATTGTATATCTTGGCAAGGTGCTTCCGTTCGCTATTACCACCATGCTGATAGTATATTGCCTAAAAGATGTAGCAATTACCGTCAGTCCGTATGCATTGCCTGAAATATTGGCAGTGTCGCTGGTGGTGACGTTGTTCCTGACACTGAAAAATTCGCTGATAGCGATTGCCGGTGGAACAGTGCTGTATATGATTTTAGTACAGTTAATTTTTGTGTAATATTGTATAAACCTTGCCGTTTTTTTGTAAAAGGTGTATAATTTAAAAAAGAAGATATAAGTGAAACTATTAAAAGGAGCACGTGTATGCACTATCTTGACAACGCGGCCACTACGTGTGTTTTGCCAAAGGTGATACACGCTGCAAATGAGATGATGGAATCCACATGGGGGAATCCATCTTCTTTGCATACAATGGGCATGAAAGCCGAAAAGGCGATAGAGGATGCCAGAACAACTCTTGCAAAAGCGATGGGTTGCAAAAAAGACGAAGTGGTGTTCACAAGTGGTGGCACCGAGGCAAATTATTTGGCTATTTTAGGCGCGGTAAAGGCTCGCACGAGTGTTGGACGGCATATTGTGAGCACGGGATATGAGCATTCCAGCGTGACTAATACATTAGAACTGTTGAAAGAAAATGAAAATGCGGAGCTTACCATTATAAACCCTGATGCAGACGGCACGGTGGACATTTCGGCATTGGTGGATGCGGTGGGTCCAAAAACGGTTTTAGTGACGGCCATGCAGGTGAATAACGAAACAGGCGCTGTATTAGACGTGGTGGAATTGGCGCGCAGGGTGAAAGAAAAAAACTCACGATGTTTTGTGCATGTAGATGGCATACAAGGCTTTTGCAAGTTGCCGATTATATTGCGTGACACAAAGATTGACAGCTATGCTGTGAGCGGCCATAAAATACATGCACTAAAAGGTGTGGGTGCACTATATTTACGTGGAGGAAAGTCGGCACATTGGCGCGCACCGTGCGGTGGCGGCTCGCAAGAGGGTGGAATTCGCCCCGGTACCCAAAACACGGTGGGTATAGTGGCTTTAGGAAAAGCAGTGGAGCTGTTCATGGCGCAAAGTGAAAAAACAAAAGCACATATATCACAGCTGAGAAGTATGCTGAACGAGGGTCTTTCGGATATACCCGATATCACGATGCATTCGCCTAAAGACGGATATGCCGGTATTGCGATGTTTTCAGCACCAAGAGGCTTGCGCAGTCAGGTGATGCTGAATTATTTGAACGAAAACCACGATGTGTATGTTTCCAGTGGCTCGGCGTGCGCCGGTGGCAAGGGAAGCCATACATTGTCGGCAATGGGCGTTAAACCGTCAATTATAGATGCGGCGCTACGTGTCAGCTTCAGCGCTGAAAGTAAAGAAGAAGACGTAATGGCTTTTTTAGAGGGTTTGAAAGCCGCAATAGTGCACCTTGCACGTTGCAAAGGTTGAGAAAGTACTAAGGAGAAAACAATGCAAGAGATTATATTAGCCACAATGGGAGAGATGGCGCTGAAAGGCCTGAATCGTAAGACGTTTGAGAATACATTACTTAAAACATTGCGCCGCAGAACAATGGGCCTAGGTAAATTTAAAATACACGCGTCACAAAGTACGATATACATTAAGCCACTGGATGATATGGCGATAAGCTCGGCAAGTCAAACGTATGAGCGTGTCTCGAAAGTGTTTGGTATTGCAGCAATGACAAGGGCGGCTGTGTGTGATAAAGAGTTTTCAGCCATATGCAAAATGGCGAAAGAGTATCTTGAGCCGCAACTGCAAGCTGTGACAACATTTAAAGTGAAGGCAAAACGTGCGGATAAAACATTCGGCATGGATAGTATGGAAATTGCAAGAGAGCTGGGTGGATATCTGCTTTCGAATTTTTCGAACTTAAAAGTAGATGTTAAAAACCCTGAGATTGTTGTGACGGTAGAGGTGCGTGAAGATTCGGCGTTTGTGCATGCAGGTAAAATATCCGGTGCAGGCGGACTGCCGGTACCGTCAAGTGGTAGAGCAGCCTTGCTTTTATCGGGTGGCATAGATAGTCCGGTGGCAGCATGGCAAATGGCGAAGCGTGGTCTTGGTCTTGTGGGCATTCATTTTGCCAGTCCGCCGTATACCTCGCCACGTGCTGCGGCAAAGGTGGAGGATTTGGCCGATTTGTTGGTGCCTTGGTGTGGGCCACTGCCGTATTACTATGTTCCATACACCAAGACGCAGGAATATCTACGTGACAACTTACATAAACAAGAGTATTTTACGGTACTGATGCGTCGCAGTATGCTTCGTATTGCCGAGGTGATTGCAAGAAAAGAAGGGTGTGAGGCTATGGTGACAGGTGAGAGCCTAGCACAAGTAGCCAGCCAAACATTGCAAGCCCTGGCATGCACCGACGCTGCACAAAGTATGCCGATATTACGTCCATGCATAGGTATGGATAAAAATGAAATTACAGCGATAGCAAGGCATATTGGTACATTTGAAACCAGTATTTTGCCGTATGAAGACTGCTGTACAATATTTACGCCACCACATCCAAAAACAAAGCCAAAACTTATGGATGTGGAGTATCTTGAAAGTAAATTGTCCGGCCTGCCGGAGCTGGAAGCCGAGGCAGCACAGGCGGCAACGTTCACCTTGAGGACAGCTGCGGAATAGCTAAACAAAGTGACATCATACTGTAAGGGGGCAAAAAATGCGCGCAGAGATTATATCGGTGGGAACTGAGCTGTTGCTTGGTGATATTCTCAACACAAATGCCAGGTTTTTGTCTCAGCATTTGGCGGCTTTAGGGTACAATGTGTTTTATCAAACGACAGTAGGGGACAATTCTCGTCGTTTGCGTGAGCTGGTGCAAGCGGCAAAACTACGCAGTGATGTGTTGATTTTCAGTGGTGGACTGGGTCCTACTGCAGATGATATCACAAAAGAAATTGTAGCCGAGGTGTTTGAAGATTTACTGGTGATGGACATTGATGAGCTGGTGAAGCTGGAGCAGTTTTTCAAAAGCCGTGGCGTTGAAATGACCGAAAATAATAAAAAACAAGCACTGGTACCAAAACTTGGTCGTAAAATTGTAAACGGTGAGGGCACTGCTCCGGGTGCTTTTTTTAGACGTAATAATAAATATGCGTTTTTACTGCCCGGCCCGCCAAGAGAGATGCAACCAATGTTTTTAGAGCAAGTGGTACCCATGCTGGAAGCCATGCAGGATGCCGCAATACGCTCTGTGACATTGCGATGTTTTGGCATAGGCGAGAGTGCGCTTGAAGATAAAATAGCATCGCTTTTAGATGGCGAAAATCCCACAGCGGCGCTGTATGCAAAAACCGGAGAGGTGCATGTGCGCATTACTGCAAGGGCCGATACCGCAGAGCAAGCCGAGGTTATGTGCGATGAATACGCAGTGATGTTTTACAAGGCACTGGGTGATTTGATTTATGCTACCGGTGAGGATGACATGGCGGCGGCCACGGTGAATGCATTAATCCGCGGTGAATACACTGTGGCGACAGCCGAAAGTTGCACGGGCGGACTTTTGGGTGAAAGAATCACGGCGGTGCCGGGCTCGTCTGCTGTTTACGGGTATGGCGCTATCACATATGCCAACATGGCAAAGCATGATATGGTGGGTGTGCGAAACGACACTTTACGAAAATATGGTGCTGTTTCAAGCCAGGTGGCGGCCGAAATGGCCTTTGGTGTGGCAAAAAAAGGTGGCTCGGATTTCGGCATAGGAATCACAGGAATTGCAGGACCCGGTGGTGGAACACCGCAAAAACCGGTAGGCCTGGTATACATAGCTGTATCTTATGATAAAGATGTATTTATTAGAAAGCTTAATGTTCCGGCTCGCAGTCGCGAGTATGTGAGAGAAATTTCATGCTTGCATGCTCTTGACATGATGCGCAGGATGGTGTTGGGATTACCAATGCAAAACACACGTCAATTCACTAAAAATCAACTGGCTGATTTTGAAAGAGACGGTGCTCCGCGCTCGCGCAATCGTATGATTTTAAACACGGCGCTGGCAATACTGGGTGCATTGATAATATTGATAGCTTTAATTATAGGGATTTA
Organism: uncultured Oscillospiraceae bacterium; assembly: GCA_964367945.1. Lineage (GTDB taxonomy): Bacteria > Bacillota > Clostridia > Oscillospirales > Ruminococcaceae > JAAYCI01. The sequence continues at coordinate 6,810 of CAYIZZ010000094.1, forward strand.
TTCCTCAAGTACTCCCAGCCCCTCGGGAATATCGGCGGATGTGTCGGCTTCTTTAAAGTCGCAGGGGTTACAGTATGGCACAAGAGAATATAGCGATGCAGCCTTTGAACTGGTGGCAGACGCAAAGGCAGAAAACCCGGCTATGGTCGGGTTTGTTGCAATGGCGGGACAATCTGTGGAAACACTGGTGGCGCAAACATTTCAAGGAACACAAAATGCTTTAGAAGAATCGCTGAATGAAGCAGGCGTTAGAGGATATCCGGTAATGGCGGCGGACGCATCTTTGGGTGCAGAGTCGTCAAACACGCTTGTTTTGGGGCAAGACTCACTTTTGCCACTTGTAGATTATCAGTACAATGACGGAAGTGCTACATTTTCTACATTTACGTTTTACACAGACGAAAAAGAATATATATATAATGTGATAGGAGTATATCTGGCCGACGATACGAGTGATGATTTTTCACCTGCAGACACTTATTTTAATGATTACAGTGAATTTTTAGATTTTATCATGGGCGTGAAAATGAGAAGCCTGTATGACATGGATATGGACGCGGAACAAGAAGACAGCTACATGACTTTAGCTGTGCAAGATGCAGAAAGCGATGAGCGGAAAATGTATGTATGTGGCCGACTGGTTCGCACTGCGGAACTGCCGAAGGAAAGCGAAAAAGTACCTGCCGGTGGCGATGTGTTGATGCCGGACAGTTGGTATGAAGAAAACAATGAACTGAAACCAAACATACAAAATTTGTATGAAGATAATATGCGTGAATATTTGATGGCAGACACTACAAACAGTTACTTGCAGCTAGAAGCCGGTATGCCGCAAGAAGATGATGCACCGCTACTGTTTTCTGAGGAATTGCTGGAGCTACCTGTTGCACCCCCACCGGTGGAAGAAGACGAAAGTGAAGAGCAAGATGTGCAAAGTAGTTCCGTCATTACAGCAGAACCGCTGGGGTTTACCCAAACTGTTCAAAGTAATCAAGATGAAACCGAGATACAGCTGTTGTCCAGCGTGACTATAGATGAGTCCACACAAGAAGAAACAACAGAGGATCAAGACTCTGAAGAGCAAGAAGCCGAAAGTGTGGCGCCGTCTTCTTCAGGACCAAGTCCTTTGCCTGATTTACTACCACAAAAGCCGAATCCGAATTATCTAACAGTGAGAATGAATGGTGAGTTGACCACCCTTACCACAGAACGTGTGCTGGCAAGAATATGTCAGTATGAGGTTGGCGCGGCAGATGTGGCAACTATACAAGCGGTGGCGGTGGCTGCACACAGCTGGATTTTAAACCAGCAGGGTGCAGGAAATGAGGCACCTGCCGTGGTGGGCGCGCAACCAAACGACAGAGTGCTGGAAGCTGTGCGTGAAGTGACGGATGTGATTATAAGTGAAGATGAAGAAAACCCTGCATTTACCCCATGGTTTTCCATGGCAGCACAAGCCACATCATCTTCAGATACGGTATTCGACGAAGAAAGAGCGTATTTGACCACTGTGTCTTCTCCACACGAGCAGGGACAAAGCGGATGGAGAGAAATTGTATCAGTGGATGCACAGCTGTTGGCACAAAGAGCAGATGAAGTGCTGGGTGTGGATCTTTTAGCGATGGATGATCCCGAAACATGGCTTAGCGAGATAGCGAAAGATGATGGCGGATACGTAAAAGAATTGAACGTTGGCGAAGAAACTATTAGCGGCATGATGTTTTGGCAAGAAGTTTTGACTGAAAATGAACAGCCGGTGCTACCATCGTTAGCCTTTGAAGTAGACTATAGTGGCGAAGAGTTTGTGTTTATCTGTTATGGGCAAGGCTTCGGATGTGGACTAAGCTTGGTGGGCGCAGAAGGATATGCTCAAAACGGATGGGAATATACAGACATTTTAGGTCATTATTTCCCGGGCACGAAGCTGATGACATGGTGATTTTCCTTTTGTGAAAATTTTCAGCTCAAAGAACCGGCTTTATTAAGATGTGTGATGTGTGATTTTAACACTCATATAATAAAAGAGGAAAATTAAAGGAGTGCAAAATGGAAAAGTCAAAAGTATATTTTACAGATATGCGATGTCCTGTGGGAACAAGCTTGTTGCATAAGCTGGACAAACTTATTATAAAAGCAGGCATAGAAGAGATTGATTTCGAAAAAAAGTTTGCGGCTATAAAAATCCATTTCGGTGAGCCGGGCAACATGGCGTTTTTACGTCATAATTTCTCTAAAGTTGTGGCAGATCGTATCAAGGCATGTGGCGGAATACCTTTTTTAACAGACTGCAATACATTATATGTGGGGCGTCGTAAAGATGCTATTGAGCATATTACTTCTGCCTATGAAAACGGATACACTCCTTTTTCAACAGGATGTCATGTGCTTATTGCCGATGGGCTGAAAGGTACGAATGATGTTGAGGTACCGATAGAAGGTGGCGAATATTGCAAGACTGCTCGCATAGGTGCCGCTGTAATGGACGCAGATATTTTTGTTTCGCTGACACACTACAAAGTACATGAAGAAACCGGTGTGGGTGGTGTTTTGAAAAATATCGGCATGGGATGCGGTAGCAGGGCAGGTAAAATGCAAATGCATCACGATGGCAAACCTGCGGTTAACCCCGATAAATGTAAGGCTTGCGGGCTATGTAAGAACTGCTGTGGTCAGGATGCGTTCGAATATGACGACAGCGGCAAAGCTAGAATTATAGAAGATAAATGTGTGGGTTGTGGACGGTGCATCGGTATTTGCAACTTTGCCGCTATTGCTAACGTTAGCGGAACAGCTACAGAGATGCTAAACTATAAAATTGTGGAATATTCAAAAGCGG
>CAYIZZ010000095.1:0-9642 GCA_964367945.1 uncultured Oscillospiraceae bacterium
TGTGAGAAGGAAACTTATGAACAAGCGTGCAGCTCAGCTTATGAAAGAGTTTGATCTGGACATTCCGGTAGAAACCAAAGTATACCAGCTCACGGTTGGACAAAAGCAACTTCTTGAAGTGGTTAAAGCAACTATAAAAACACCATGGCTATTAATCATGGACGAGCCCACTTCTTCGTTGTCCAAAACAGAAAGTGAACGCTTGTACGAGCTTATCGATCGTGTCCATGAAAAGAATGTGGCTATCATCTACATTTCTCATAAAATGGCAGAGATTTTCAAGCTTTGCAAACGTGCATGGGTTTTGCGTGACGGACAATTAGTTAGCACCGTTCCCGAACTGAGCGAAGTTACAGAAAAAGATTTGATCAATATGATGATCGGTCGCAATATTGAAAACATCTTCCCGTATACTGAAGCTGAGCGTGGCGAGCTGATGCTGAGCGTGAAGGGACTGTCTGACGGACACTTGCTTAAAGATATTAACTTTGATGTTCACCGTGGTGAGACAGTTGTATTGGCCGGACTTATGGGTGCAGGACGTACAGAAAGTGTAGAATGCGTCTGCGGACTGCGTAAGATCCAAAGCGGCAGCATTGAAATTCAAGGAAAGAGTGTAACACTTAGACCGGATGAAATGCTTAAGTATAAAATCGGGTTTGTGCCGGAAGATCGTCATGCACAGGGTATCATACCGCACATGACAATTGCCGATAATATATCTTTGGTATGGAACAGAATAAATTCCAAGTATGGTATCGTGCAGGCTCAAAAGGAAAAAGCTATTGTAGACGAAATGATAAAAACAATAAATGTGCGGCCTAATGATCCTAAAAAGGAAACCATCTATCTATCCGGTGGTAACCAGCAGAAGGTTGTTTTGGGCAAAAACATTGCAGTTTCGCCTGAGATTTTCATTTTGGACGATCCCACCCGTGGTGTCGATGTTGGTGCAAAGAGTGAAATTCACAGTGTAATTGCTAAACTTAAAAAGAGTGGCGCGGCTATATTGATGATTTCTTCAGAATTGCCTGAGGTATTGAATGTTGCGGATAGAATTTATGTTATTCACAACGGACGCACCATAAAAGAACTGGCACATGGAACTACAGAAGCCGAGGTTATGCACTATGCGTTCAACCTGCCGGCTGAAGAACAAAAGGAGGTAGTATAATATGCAAGTAAAACAATTAATTGTGAAAGCTATACGCTTTTCACCGATTATCTTGTTAGCATTGCTTTTGTGCTTCATAGCTATTATGGATGCCTCTGTGCTTTCGCTAAATTCTTTGTTCCAAGTTCTTATTCAAAGTGCGCCTATCATGCTATTGGCACTACCTGTAATGGTTTGGCTTATTTCCGGAAACATGGACATGTCTGCTGCATACGGAACAGCGTTTTATGTGGTTGTTTTTGGCAGGATATTGTCTGATACTAATAATTTGCCTTTGGCCGTAGTGGGTACATGGCTGGTTGCATGTGTTGTGGGACTGTTCAATGGTATATTCGTAGGTATATTCTCTATACCATCGTTTATTGTTACATTGGCATCCATGTCTATCTTGCAGGGAATGATATTGGTTCTTTCCTCATCACACGCTATTATGATTGAGCATCCTGTCATGCGTACGCTGGGTGCAGGCGACTTGGGTGGCATACCGTACTTGCTAATGTATACCGCTGCTATTATTATCATTGTGCATGTTGTGATGACGTATACACGCTTTGGCGCTAATGTATATGCTATGGGTAGTAATATCCATGCAGCGCAAGTTAGCGGTGTTAACATTCCGTTTATGCAGATAAAAATATTCATTTTTAGCGCATTCTTTACATCGTTGGCCTCCATCGCCTTGGCAGCGCGTGTTTCACTGGTTTCTCCAAACCTTGGTGGTACCAGCTTCCTAATGAACGCTGTTACAGCGTGTATCATTGGTGGCACTGCATCTACAGGCGGTAAGGGCTATGTGCTGGGCACAGTAGTTGGTGCGTTGATTATCGGTACCATCAACTTCACCATGACAGCTCTGCGTGTTTCCACTAACATGGTTAGTGTTGTGCAGGGACTTATCATCATCGTGGCGCTGACTGTGGACACACTGCTGAACAGAGTGAGAATACAGCTTGAACGCCAAAGCCAAAGCAATTAATCGAACAAAGTATAACTGTAAATATTAAATAGCAAAGTGCATATTATCATGCTAAAAATCCTCATAACTATAAAAGTAAATACAGTCTATTGACTGGTTTATTAAATAGTTAAGAGTGATTTTTAGCATGTGCGCTTTGGTATAATAATGAAAATTTACCGCTAAGCGCTGGGCTTACATATGATGAGAATATCTGCCGGTAGAGGTGAAAATGAAACAGACAATGAAGGTAGCGTACCTTACAAACATTGATAAAATTGTTTTGGGTGATGAGCCTATTCCGGCTATACGGCCGGGCTGTGTGAAAATCAAATTAGAGGCTTGTGGCGTTTGTGGCTCGGATGTACATTTATATCATAATGGATGTGCAGGTAAATTTAAGGTTGAGTTCCCATATGTGCTAGGGCATGAATGCATGGGCACTGTTGTGGAAGTGGCAGATGATGTTGTAAACCGCACTGTAGGCGATCGCGTTGCAGTAGAGCCGGGTGTTCCGTGTGGGATTTGTGAATATTGCCGCACAGGAAAGTACAATCTTTGCCCGGATGTTATTTTTTTAGCAGCTCCTCCATATGCAGGTTGCTTAAAGGAATATATAGTATATCCTGCAAACTTCACATATAAGTTACCTGAAAATATGTCTTCAGATGAAGGCGCCCTTTTAGAGCCATTGGCAGTAGGATTAAATGCTGCCGACACTGCTGAAGTTAAGTTGGGGAATACAGTGCTGGTAATGGGTGCCGGGTGCATCGGTTTGATGTGTGCGTTGTCGGCACGTGCTATGGGTGCAACAAGTGTATATGTGTGTGATGTGTTGCAAAATCGATTAAAGCAAGCTGAAGATTTAGGGTTTCATGCCATAGACGCAGAAAAAATGTCAAGCGCAAGTCTTCCTGAATTTAATGCTGTGATTGATGCGGCAGGAGGAACAAACACCATCCAAAATGCAATACAATATGTAAAGCTGGGTGGACGCATTGTATGTGTTGGTCTGGCAAATGATAAAGTGGATGATTTTGACTTGGCAGGGATATTGCAAAAAGAAATAACGCTTAAAGGGATTTTTCGTTATAAAAACAATTACGAAACGGCTATAAATGCTGTGTCTACAGGAAAAATATCACTTAATGGAATTGTTTCGCACGTTTATGATTTTTTGCAAACACCAGTAGCGTTTCAAGAGGCAATTGAAAAAAGAAAAGAAATTGTAAAAAGTATGATCCGTTTCACGTAGAGTTACCAGATATAAATGATGAAAGGAATAAAACAATGGACACAAGCGTATATGCAAAATACCATGAATGGATTCGCTCTGAGCTTGGTAAAAGCATTGAATTTTGGTTGAAAAACGGACAAGATAAGAAAAATGGGGGCGTCTACACTTGTCTTGATCGTACAGGTGAAATTTATTCAACGGATAAGAGTGTTTGGATGCAAGGGCGTTGCGCATGGATGTTTGCAAATCTTTGCCGAGTTTATGGTAAAAAAGATGAATGGTTTAATTTTAGCCGCAGTTGCCTTGAGTTTTTAGAAAAACATTGTATAAATCATGCTGCAGGTGGACGCATGTATTTTACTGTTACTGAAGACGGCAAACCTTTGCGTCAGCGGCGATATGCATTTTCTGAATCATTCTACGCTATGGCAAACGCAGAATTTTATGGACTTACAGGTGAAAAAGAATACCTGGAGCGTGCACGTTTTGCATATAAGCTATTTTGTGATATTAATGAAGGCAATATTGTTGACCCTACAGGATTTGGGCCAAAGACTATACCTGAAACCAGGAAAATGCGTGGGCTGGGTTACCCGATGATATGTTTAAATTTGATTGGCATACTGCGCCGGGTAGACCCTGATAATACTGCAGAATATGACGCCAAGGCAGAAGCTTGCACTCATGATATATTCAAGTATCATTTTAAACCTGACTTAAAATGTACACTGGAGGCGGTCGAGCCAGACGGTACACCTATTTTAGCTGTTACTGAAGGTCGTATGGTTAACCCGGGTCATGATATTGAGTGCGCATGGTTTATTATGGAAGATGCCAACAAGCGTGGTGATGCAACAGCACATGCGAAAGCCTGTGAGATGATGAGTTTAGCGTTTGATCAAGGCTGGGATGAGAAATATGGTGGCATTTTGTATTTTGTAGATTGCCTTGGCAAGCCACCGGAAGCGTATGAGCACGACATGAAACTATGGTGGCCGCATAATGAGGCACTGATAGCATCGTTGATGGCATATCGTGACACAGGAGAAGAAAAGTACTTTAAGTTATTTGAAAAAACGTTAGCTTATTGTAAGGAATACTTTTCGGATTCTGAAAACGGCGAGTGGTACGGATACTTGCGCCGTGACGGAAAACCCACAGAACCATCTACAAAAGGAAGTACGTTTAAAGGTCCATTCCACTTGCCACGTGCGCTTGTTATTTTGGATGGTATTTTCAAAGAGCTTGAAGAAAAAGCATAAGTTTAAAATCCTTTTTTAGAACAGAATGATAATCGTATACAATAAAAGACTACCCGCTGCATATATTGATGCTGGCGGGTGTTTTGAGTTTTGTTATACGAATCAGTAGTTGTATAATTCGAGTTCTTATAGTTGTTTGGATTAAAGGGGAATGATATATTATATATAAGGATAGTGAATAGCGGTGTTTTTGGTCTGACTTTTATTTTCGAAGGTGTATTTTTTTACTGGTTTATAGCTTGATTGATACTTTCAAGGCGGATTTTTTTAATGTAGGTATACTTGCACGTGGTAATTATGAACCTAAATATAACAAATCGTAAAAATGGTACACAACAAGTTGTTAATCATATTGTTTTAGTGTAATATATATTACGAAGTATATTAAGTAATATATTTGATAAAGGTAATGAAACATGAATAAAAAAATAATTACTGCAGACGAAAAGACAATAAGAGTAAGCTTATTTGGCGGATTCAGCATGCGTATAGGTCAAATAGAAATATTTCGAGAAAATAAAATAAGAACAAACAAGGCATTGCAATTATTGGTGTTTTTGTTATGTTCCCCGGGCCGAAAAGCCGGAACAGATACGATTGTTAGCGCTATTTTAGACACGGATGAGCTGGACAATCCAAACGCTGTTTGTAAAAACTTGGTTTATCGTTTGCGGAAAATTTTACGTGAAAACGAGCTTGTTGCACAAGATGAAGATGCAATAGTTTTTGAAAATGATGTATATAACCTACGTCTGAATTGCGTTAGTGACTTAGAGGCGTTTAACGCTAGCTGGGAAATGATGGAAAGCTTGGAAGATGCGGACAAGTTTGAATCTTGCAAGCAGGCATTGTCGTTGTATCGGGGCGTGTTTTTAGGCAATTTATTGAGTGATTATTGGGTTATGGAGCAACTGTCTTTTTTAGAAAACAGATATTTAATGTTTTTAAATACGCTTTTAAATCTGGTAGAAGAGCAAAATTGTTATCAAGAAATATTGGACGAGCTTGCACAAGCTTTTGGCCTATACCCGCACGAAGAAATGGTGTACATGAATTATATTAAAGTTCTTTATGAATGTAAGTATTATAACAGAGCTTTTAATGTATATGATAATGTATGTGAGCGTTTGCTAAGCGATTTAGGTTTGCAGCCACCACCAAGTTTACTTGATTTAATGAAAACCTTAACTTTGGAAAACGAAAGTATGGCAAATGATACCACAGAAGTACACGAAAACCTTTGTAAGATGCAAGTTTTTGAAAAAGCGCACGAATGCGGTTTATATGAGTTTTCGCATATATACCAAGCAATGCTTATAGGAGTTATGGGTATAGACAGCACAATGAGGTTGGTTTTATGCACCGTGTACGATGAAAATGGTGACGTTTTTCCCATAAGCCCACACCTTGATGGAATAAGTCAGCATTTACGCAAAAGTTTACGAGTTTCTTTAGAAAGCGGAGATGTTTTTTCACGATATAGTGCGAGCCAGTTTGTAATACTATTAAAAGATACTGATGAAGAGTGTTGTCGTGGTATCACTTCTCGCGTAAGAGGACATTTTCATAATATACCAAAAATGCGTGCTTTGCGCTTGACGTTTTCCTGCACCGATTTACAACAGTTTCGCACTTGATAGCAGCTGTTCATATTTTTTAAACTAACACCGCGCCTTGTTTTAGGGCGCGGTTTATTTATAGTATGTTTGCTAAAACACAATAAGAGTCACTTGATTTAAGCTGTTAAGGTTTTAACTCAAGTGATTTTTTTGTTTGTCAGCAGACGTTTGTGCTGTTACATACCGCTTTACTAGGATAAAGTAAATTCTCTAAAAAACCACCTTGATAAATCGAAAATGCAAAAAAGTGTCAAAAAATAAAAAGTGAGACCGGTATTGAGACCAAAATCGCAAAAATATATCGCAGCACATTTAAAACGAGACCGTTTTTGAGACCGAAGATATTTATAATTACATTCATAGCAATTAACTAAGTTTTTGAAAGGACAAAAAATGAGTAACAGCAACAAAAACAATTTAAACAACACAAACACTGCTCCACGCACTGAAGGAAAAAAAATGGCAAAAATTTTAACAATAGTACTTGTGCTTACATTATTAAGCGCGGTATTTCAAGTGAGTATTTTCGCCCAAGAGCCAACCAATATAATTGAGTCGGGCACAGCAGATCCTGTAATCGAAAACAGAGCAGCTCCAGTCACTCAGTATACAATTACATATTATAGTAATTATCCTGCAGGCCTAGGCTTGAGCGATACAAGTTATCAAGATCCAATAAAATATGAAAATGAAGCACCAGGCTATGCATCGACTTTAGCGCAAACAGGCTTTGCATTACCGACAAATTATTATTTTGCGGGCTGGCACCCCTCGCCGAGCGCAGGCACAGCACAGTATCTTGAAGGTGCAGGCCTTGGCAAAATCGACGTGGATTGGCATTTATATGCTATTTATAGACCGTATAGAACAATGGAATGGAAAATAGCAGGTAGCTCATACAATTCAACATATAATGCACAGTCTCACACTGATTTAATCGAATGGCCGGTAGCTCAATCTGCTGCATATGCAGGAGATGTTATAGCAGGACTAACTTATCAATATAGTGTAAATGGTGGCGCGTTTTCAGATGCCAAACCCAGCCTTGTTGATGCCGGAAACTACACTGTGACCGTAAAGGCAACTGCTGATATATATACCGAAATCACAACAACAGTTAATGTAGTGATAAATAAAGCACCACTAACAATATCACCTGACACTTTATCTTCCTATAAATACGGCAGTATTTCGAAAATTGGCTATAATTTACCTGCTGTAAATACAGAAAACGGACCTAAATCTCAAGCTGATGAAAGTGCTTTGAACGCTGCTATTTCAGCTACTAATCCTTTGTTTGATGCAATTGACAACAACAATAATGTAGCTGCTGATTTAAGCACAGCATTGCCGGGAAACTACACTGTGAAAATTAACAGTGGTGCACTAGCGGCTTTGAAAAATAATTCAGCATTTAGAAATTATGATTTGAGCGCAACTGAGGGCGGTTTTGCTATCACTGCATTAGATACTTTAACTGTTGATGCAAAAGCCTTGAACACTATATATAATTCAGAGTACCACGGTGCAGTAAGTGATGCTACAAGCTCGGTTACAAACGCAAAAATCGAATATAGCCTGAATGGCTCTGCGTTTACAGCAGCGATACCCCAAGTGAAAAATGCGGGCAGCTATACAGTAGAAATTCGTGCAAGTGCACCGGGATATAATGATGTGACGATAGAATTGACTGCAATCATTGAAAAACGTGATGTTACACTCAATATTGCACAATATAGCAAACAGGTTGGATCTTCAGATCCTAAATTTAACGCAAGTGTTATTGGTATTCAAGGTAGCGACAATCTTGTGTACACACTGGACCGCATAAGCGGTGAGGCAGTGGGTGATTATACTATCACAGCCAGTGTTGCAACAAATGTCGCAGTAAATAATAACTACAACGTAAAAGTAAATAACGGCTTGCTTACAATAACAGCAGTATCGACCGGGCCTGTTAATCCAAGTGAACCCACAGAACCTTCCACCACAGAACCTCCCACCACCGAAACACCGGATTTACCTGAAACAACAACACCCGAAGTAGAAACTCCGGAAGAAGCAGAAACCCCGGAAATAGAGGACGAAGAAGTATTTGAACAAGCTGATGTTGTTTTAGCAGACGAACAACCATCCGAAGAAGAGGGTACACAGCAAACATCAGTAAACATTGATGACGCAAACCTTCCTCTTTCAACAAATAACAGTAATGGAACTTGGGCGTTGCTCAACTTGATTTTAGCAATAATTACTGTATTTGTATCAGTTATACTTATAATAGGTTATTTCTTGATCAAAAAAGAAGAAAACGACGAATACAATGAGTACGACGAAGAAAATCAAAAAGTTAACCGCAAAACATTTTTCCGTTTTGGAAGCGCAGTTGTAGCACTTGTATCCGTGATAGCATTTATATTAACACAAAACATTTTATTAGAAATGGTGTTCGTTGATCGCTGGACAGTGTTAATGTTTGTGCTAGCAATAGTTCAAATTGCTTTTAGTGTGTTTGCTAAAAACAATAAAACAGATAGAGTGAGCGTAAACGAAAGTATCTAATACTAAAAATATCATTTGTTTTCCAATGATTTTCAATAGTTGTTTTTATCAACATGTTTATAATGATCTATATTGTGTTTTGTTTTTGTTTTTGTTGCAAATAGATATGTGCATTTGACATGTACCACTAATATGGCTTTTGCCGGCCACTTTATGGTTGTATGCACAAAAAATCCATCGACAAGCGTCGATGGATTTTTTTGTTGTATCGATATGGTTTAGTCGCAAAGTGATCTATCAAATGGAAGCAATTATATACCGAATTAAATCAGGCACTCCAAAAAAAGGTCCATCGAAATTTCCGGATAGCTGAGCTGTCAAAATCAAGGTGACTAATATAAAAACTACAATGATAATAACCCAAAGTAATATTTTGAGAAATACTTTCATATATACACACTCCTTGTTTATATAAAAATAAAATAGATAGAATATTATATCACTAATTTTTGAATTAAAATAGGATTATAGATGTAATAAAAATGAAATTTGACACACTATTTTGACAATTTATAAAGTGCAAAAGTTTTGCAAATAAAGTAGCCATGTTTTGGCTATCTGTAATTATGCAATAAAATGATTTTTTTGATTTTTTCAAATTGCAAAATGCTCCGAAATAGAAAGTGAAAATGGCGAAATTGACGCATTATAAAGCGTATAATAGTGGTTTTTTAGTTTCAATCGAATAAAAAATAGTTATTTCATATTATAATTTCTGTGTTTTGATATTGCAAAAAAATAGTTAATATAGTACAATTTAGGGGAAGATTTTGTGATTGTAGATCCACGCAAAAGTGGATTTAATTTAGGATAATAATAAATGTTAAAGAGAATTT
>CAYIZZ010000096.1:0-9548 GCA_964367945.1 uncultured Oscillospiraceae bacterium
TTTACAGCTATGTTTTTTCACATTCGGGCGCTGTTCAGTGTGGGTTTTGTACCCCTGGAATGGTGATTTCGGCAAAGGGTTTGCTGGACGTCAACACCGAGCCCACAGAAGACGATGTGAAAAAAGCGTTAAGAGGTAATATTTGCAGATGTACAGGATATAAAAAAATCATCAGTGCGGTGCTACTGGCGGCAAAGTTTTTTAGGGAAAACTTGGATGTTCCAAGCGATGCACCTGCCTATAAAATAGGCGAAAGCGTCCACAGGACAGATGCCGCCGCTAAAACTTTAGGCAAGGCTGTTTATTGCGATGATTTATATTTCGACGGCATGCTTCACGGTGGGGCACTTCGCTCGCTGCATCCAAGAGCTGTTGTGAAGTCGATTGACGTTTCCGAAGCTGAAAAGCTAAGCGGTGTTGCCTGTGTTGTAACAGCACAAAACGTGCGTGGAAACTTGAAGGTTGGGCATCTGAAAAAAGACCAGTGGGTATTGGTGCCGATAGGTGGCAGAACAACATTTATGGGGGATGCCATTGCCCTTATTGCAGGAAAAACAAAAGAAGATGTAGAGAAAGCAAAAGATTTAATACGGGTTGAATATGACGTATTGCAGCCTGTTTTGAGCCTGGAAGATGCAATGAAAAAAGATTCACCAAATGTTCAAGACGACGAAAATCTTTTAAGCCATCAACATCTAAGTCGTGGAGATGTGGACACAGCGATTAAAAATGCGGCGCATGTTGTCACACAAAAATACTCCACACCGCCAACCGAGCATGCTTTCTTAGAGCCGGAGTCGGCAGTGGCTGTGCCGGACAGTGAAGGACTGGTGATTTACTGTGGTGATCAGGGTATTTATGCAACCTTGCACGAATGCAGTGAAGCCACCGGCCTGTCGATGGATAAAATCAGAGTGATAGCCAAAAGTGTGGGTGGTGGATTTGGTGGAAAAGAAGACATGAGCGTTCAGCATCATGCCGCGATTTTAGCTCTGCACACCGGCCAAGCAGTGAAAATGACCATGAGCCGGAAAGAATCGATTTTGTGTCATCCCAAAAGGCATGGATTTGAGATGGAGTTTACAACCGCCTGTGATGAAAATGGATATCTGACGGCAATGAAGGCCACACTTTTGACAGACACAGGTGCTTTTGCTTCTTTAGGTGGTCCGGTACTTCAAAGAGCTTGCACACATGCGGCAGGACCGTACAATTATCATAACATAGAAATTGACGGTAAAGCGTATTATACAAACAATCCACCTGCAGGTGCATTTCGTGGGTTTGGTGTTACACAAAGCTGTTTTGCGGCAGAGTGTAATTTGAATTTGCTGGCTGAAAAAGTGGGGATTTCACCTTTTGAGATCAGATACAGAAACGCCATAAGGCCAGGCCAAGCCCTACCAAACGGTCAAGTTGCAGACGAAGGCACAGCGCTGGTTGAAACACTGGATGCAGTGAGGCCGTATTATGAGAAAAACCCAAAAGCAGGTATTGCTTGCGCCATGAAAAACAGTGGGCTGGGCGTGGGTGTTCCCGATACCGGTAGATGTGATTTGTTTATTAAAGATGAAGTGGTTCATGTTCGCAGTTCGGCGGCATGTATCGGTCAAGGTGTGGGCACTATACTGATTCAGATAGTAAGTGAGACGCTGGGCATGCCGGAAAAAATGATGGTATGGGATGAACCTGACAGCTCGATCACTCCAAACAGCGGAATGACCACAGCGTCTAGGCAGACTGTTTTTGCAGGTGAAGCGGCAAGAGTTGCGGCGGTAAAGCTGAAAGAAAGCCTTGAAAAATCCACATTAAAAGAGCTGTGTGGCCAAACATTTAAAGGTGAGTATACCGGCGTTACCGACAAGCTGGGTGCAGAAAAGGAAAACCCTGTCAGCCACATTGCCTATGGGTATGCAACACATCTTGTGGAGTTGTCGGAAGATGGCAAAATCAGTAAAATTTATGCGGCACACGATGTTGGACGTGCGATAAACCCAGTACAGATAGAGGGGCAAATTGAAGGCGGAGTGACAATGAGCATCGGCTATTCGCTGACAGAAGATTTTCCACTTGAAAACGGCGTGCCCACTAAAAAGTTTGGAACATTAGGTCTTTTGAAATCTAGCGAAGTACCGGATATTTCATCAATTATTATAGAGAAGAATAATGAACAGCTTGCATACGGTGCAAAAGGAATAGGTGAGATATGCTCCATTCCCACACCGCCTGCCATTCAAAACGCATACTATAATTTTGATAAAAAATTCAGAACAAAACTGCCGCTTGAAAATACCGCTTATAGCAAAAAGAAAGGGTAGGAGTGATGGTGAAAGAAAAAATAAAATGGGTGCTAAATAAAATGCCCAAAAGCGAAGACGAACAACTTTCTATCATGTCTTTAGAAAATGTTGAAAAAGCAAAAGATTTTCATGAGAGCTTTCCTCAATATGCCCCGACACCGTTGGCCTGCCTCAGCTCGATGGCAGAATACCTGAACCTTAGCGAAATTTATATTAAAGATGAGTCGTATAGGTTTGGCCTTAATGCGTTTAAAGTGCTGGGTGGATCATTTGCAATGGCTAATTACATTGCTGAAGAGATGGGCAAAGATGTCTCGGAAACAACTTATGATTATCTTACAAGTAATAAGCTGAAAGAAGAGTTTGGCCAAGCGACGTTTTTCACTGCAACTGACGGAAATCATGGACGAGGGGTTGCCTGGGCGGCAAATAAACTGGGACAAAAATCAGTTGTTCATATGCCTGTAGGAAGCAGCCAGCCACGCTTTGACAATATCAAAAAAGAAGGCGCACATGTAACCATTGAAGATGTGAACTATGACGAGTGTGTGCGAATGGCGGCAGCGGGTGCAGCAGCTACCAAAAACGGAGTTGTTGTGCAAGATACCGCGTGGGAAGGATATGAAAAAATCCCGACATGGATAATGCAAGGATATGGCACCATGGTAAGCGAAGTTTGCCAGCAACTTAGGCAATATGGCGCAAACAGGCCATCACATGTTTTTGTGCAGGCGGGTGTAGGCTCGCTAGCCGGTGCGGTGATTGGATTTTTAGCAAACTATTTCAAAGAATGCCCGCCTAAGTTTATCGTGATGGAAGCAAGCGCAGCAGACTGCATATATCAAGGCGCATTAGCAGGCGACGGAAACCCACGTATTGTGGATGGAGACTTGCAAACAATCATGGCCGGTCTTGCATGTGGTGAGCCAAATATCTTATCATGGGATATATTGCGAAACCACTGTGATGCATTTGTTTCTTGCCCTGACTGGGTTAGCGCACGTGGAATGAGGATGCTGGCCATACCTATAAAAGGCGATCCTGTGGTTGTTTCGGGAGAGTCGGGTGCTGTGGGCATGGGGCTTTTAGCGGCTATATGCGAGACGGATGAATATAAAGAACTCCGAGATGCCCTAGAACTGAACCGATATTCAAAAATACTCATGTTTTCCACCGAGGGAAACACCGATCCAATAAAGTTTCGTAAAATTTTATGGGATGGAGAGTATGCAACAATATAAAATTATGATGTACATAATAAACTATACGGGAGGAACTGTTAAATGGACTTGCAAAAAATCAAACAAGCTGCTGAAGATTATCGCTCGGATATGAGTGCCTTTTTGAGGGCGATGATTTCTCATCCCAGCGAAAGCTGCGAGGAAAAAGAAGTGGTAATGTGTATCAAGGCCGAGATGGAAAAACTGAACTATGACAAAGTGGAAATCGATGGCCTGGGAAATGTGATTGGATGGATGGGCGATGGTGAAAAAATCATTGCAATCGACTCGCACATTGACACTGTAGGTGTTGGAAACATAGAAAACTGGGAGCACGACCCATATGTTGGCTATGAAGACGACGATGTGATTTACGGCCGTGGTGGTTCTGACCAAGAAGGCGGAATGGCATCTGCTGTTTACGGTGTTAAAATCATGAAGGATCTGGGCCTGATACCGGATGGCTACAAGATCATGGTTGTGGGCACTGTTCAAGAAGAAGACTGCGACGGCATGTGCTGGCAGTACATATATAATAAAAGTAAGATAGTGCCTGAGTTTGTGATTTCAACAGAGCCGACGGATGGTGGAATTTATCGTGGACACCGTGGAAGAATGGAAATTCGTGTTGATGTGAAAGGTGTTTCCTGCCATGGTTCAGCACCTGAACGTGGCGATAATGCAATTTATAAAATGTCGGATATTTTGCAAGAAGTACGTGATCTAAACGAAAACCCGGCAGACGACAGTGTGGAAATTAAAGGTCTTGTAAAAATGCTGGACCCAAAATACAACCCCGATCATTACGAAGACGCTCGTTTCTTGGGTCGTGGAACATGCACAACATCGCAAATTTTTTACACTTCACCCAGCCGATGTGCAGTGGCCGATTCCTGCTCTGTTTCCATTGACAGGCGTATGACAGCAGGCGAAACATGGGAAAGCTGCCTTGAAGAAATTCGCAACTTGCCGGCTGCGAAAAAATATGGCGACGACGTGACAGTGTCTATGTATATGTATGACCGTCCATCTTGGACAGGCGAAGTGTACGAAACAGAGTGCTATTTCCCCACATGGATCAACAAAGACAGTGCAGCACACGTGCAGGCAATGATCGATGCTCATTTGGCGCTATTTGGCGATAAACGTATAGGACCCGACAGCTCTATGCACTTACGTAACCGCCCACTGACGGATAAATGGACGTTCTCGACAAACGGCGTAGCCATCCAAGGCAGATATGGTATACCTTGCGTAGGTTTTGGCCCCGGCGCTGAATCTCAAGCACATGCTCCGAATGAAATCACATGGAAAGACGATCTTGTCACATGCGCTGCAATGTATGCCGCTGTGCCGTCTTACTATAAAGAAGAGAACAAAACAAACGATGTATCACAGTTTAGAGCTGGGCTAACAGACAACAAAATTGTATAATAAAAACATATAAAAAGGAGACTGTAAAATGGACAAGACACTACAAAGCTATATCGACAAACTGAACAAACTGAACTTCAAAGAAATGTACGAGGGCGACTTTTTCCTGACATGGGAAAAATCTGATGATGAAATTCAGGCTCTTTTTGTAGTTGCCGACGCGCTGCGTTATATGCGTGAAAATAATATTTCGACAGAAATATTCAAAAACGGACTGGGCATTTCTATTTTCCGCGACAACTCCACGCGTACACGTTTTTCGTTTGCATCTGCATGCAATCTTTTGGGCCTGACTGTTTCAGATTTGGACGAAGGCAAAAGCCAAATTGCACACGGCGAAACAGTTCGTGAGACAGCAAACATGGTATCGTTCATGGCAGATGTTATAGGTATTCGCGATGATATGTACATTGGCAAAGGCAATACATATATGCGTGAAGTGGTGAAAGCTGTTACAGAAGGGCATGAAGAAGGCGTTTTAGAGCAAAAGCCTACCCTTGTAAACCTGCAATGTGATATCGATCACCCGACACAGTCCATGGCAGATATGCTTCATATTATCAATGAATTCGGTGGTGTTGAAAACCTTAAAGGCAAGAAAATCGCCATGACTTGGGCATATTCTCCTTCTTATGGCAAGCCGTTATCTGTGCCTCAGGGCGTTATAGGCTTGATGACTCGTTTTGGAATGGATGTTGTTCTTGCACATCCCGAAGGCTATGAAGTTATGCCTGAAGTTGAAGCTGTGGCAACTGCAAACGCAGAAAAAACAGGCGGTTCTTTCAAGAAAACAAACTCAATGGCGGAAGCTTTTGAAGGTGCAGATATAGTTTATCCAAAAAGCTGGGCGCCGTTTGCAGCTATGGAAAAAAGAACAGAGCTATATGGTAATGGCGATGATGATGGAATCAAAGCACTTGAAAAAGAACTTCTGGCACAAAATGCAAACCACAAAGACTGGCAGTGCACAGAAGAACTGATGAAAACAACAAAAGACGGTAAAGCGCTATATATGCACTGCCTACCTGCTGATATCACCGGTGTTTCTTGTGAAGAGGGTGAAGTAGAGGCTTCTGTGTTTGATCGCTATCGTGTTCCTCTATATAAAGAAGCAAGCTACAAACCTTATGTGATAGCAGCGATGATTATGCTTGCTAAATGTAAAGATCCGGCAAAAACACTGGAATTCCTTTCAGAACAATCAAAAGAACGCCGTATAGACTGCTAAAAAACACATGCAAATAAAGCAAAACAATATGATGTTTTTATGGATGGCAGGCGAGCGTTATTTATGATAATGCATCTGTGTTTGTCGGCTATTCATGAAAGTTGAAAGCCTTTATGCAGGCAAGTTATATTGTTTTGCTTTTTTGTTTAGTAATTTTGAAAGTGGAGCGTTAAAATGAAAAAAAGAATAGTATTGGCACTGGGTGGAAATGCTCTGGGTAACAATCTACCTGAACAAATGATTGCGGTTCAGCATGCGTCTAAGGCTATTGCCGAGCTGATAGAAGAAGGTCACGAGGTTATCATATCCCATGGAAACGGACCTCAGGTGGGGATGATTCAAACTGCGATGGCTGAACTGACACGTACCGATCCTGAAAAATACATCACATGCCCACTATCGGTGTGTGTGGCGATGAGCCAGGGATATATAGGGTATGACTTGCAAAATGCACTGCGCACAGAGCTATTGAATAGAGGAATAAACAAAGGTGTGGCAACGGTTTTGACGCAAGTGGAAGTGGACCCGAATGATCTTGCTTTTGAGAATCCCAGCAAGCCAATTGGCGCATTCATGCAAAAAGAAGAAGCAGATAAGCTTGTTGCAGAGCGTGATTATGTGGTGATTGAAGATGCGGGTAGGGGATATCGACGTGTGGTAGCCTCGCCTAAACCTCAGTCTATTATAGAAATTGAAACAATCCAAAACCTTGTAGATTCAGGTGTTGTTGTGGTTGCGTGTGGCGGCGGAGGTATACCTGTTTTCAAAATAGAAAACAACCGCCTGAAAGGTGCAGCGGCAGTTATTGATAAAGATTTTGCATCGTATGTTTTGGCAAAGCAGGTGAATGCCGATGCTTTGATAATTTTAACAGCGGTGGAAAAAGTAGCAATTAATTTTGGTAAGCCGAACGAAGAATGGCTGTCAGAAATGAGCTGCGAGCAAGCACGTGAATACATAGCGCAAGGCCATTTTGCTCCGGGTTCCATGCTTCCTAAAGTGGAAGCGGCCTTAGCTTTTGCAGAGTCGGCACCAAATAGGAGTTCTATTATCACTTTGCTTGAGAAGGCAAAAGACGGTGTATCGGGAAAAACCGGAACACTGGTGAAAAATAGCGATACATAATATAATTATGATGTTTTGCTTGTATCCATCGGATTTAATCCGGTGGATATTTTACATTTTGCTGTTAGTGTTTATTTTCTGGCTATATATATGTTATACTAAAAACCATAGTTGTATTTTTGCAGTATAAAAATAACAATGTAAATTTAGCTATAAGTATTAAGAGGGCATATTAAAATGAAAATCAGAATTTTTGCGCGTGCTATTTTACTTATTTCGTCGGTTGCAATACAAACGACTTTTTGGGTGGTATTGGCGTTTTTGCTTGGTAGTTATGCTGATATTTTAGTATTTTTATTAGCGGTATTAAATTTATATTGTACCATAGTTATTATTATTGAAGATAATCACCCGGAAGTGAAAATACCGTGGATTATTGTACTTAATATGCTTCCGATTATTGGTGGCATTGTGTATATTGTGTTTGGAAAGCAAAGAGAAAGTAAAAGCAGAAAAGAACTGCGTGAGAAAATGGAGCAAAAGCAAAAAGAATGGATGGACTTACAGCCTAAAGTATCGTGCGAGCTTTTTCAAAATGATTCAAGCGCCGAAAGATTATCAAAGTATATACAAAGCATTGCCTCATCACCTAAACATGTAAATACTCAGGTGGAATATTTTAAGCTTGGTGAAGACAAGTTTGAAGCAATGTTAAGAGAACTAAAAGCAGCAGAAAAGTTCATCTTTTTTGAATATTTCATCATTGAAGATGGAAAAATGTGGGGTGCAATAGAAGAAATACTTATCGAAAAAGCGTCAAAAGGTGTGGATGTGCGTATAATGTTTGATGACTTAGGATGCATAGTGACATTACCTGTGGGCCTTGTAAAACGAATGAAAAAACACAACATTGATTGTAGAGCGTTCAACCCGGTTTTGACACTGTTTAATTCGAACTTCAATAGTCGAGATCACCGCAAAATTTTAGTGATAGACGGAAATGTAGGGTTTATTGGTGGGGTGAATATCGCTGATGAGTATATCAATGAAAAAGTAATATATGGGCATTGGAAAGATACAGCAGTGATGCTAAAAGGCGATGCTGTGTATAATCTGACAGTGATGTTTCTTTCGATGTGGGCGCTAGTAGCAAAAAGAGAAGAGGATTTTTTACATTATGCGCCTACAAAAAGCTTTGAGAGCGATGGTATTATACAGCCGTTTTCAGACACTCCACTGGATGATGATGCTGTTGGTGAAACGGTATATATGAGTATGTTGAACTGTGCAAAAGAGTATGTTTATATCACAACCCCATATCTTATCATCAGCCGTGAGATGATGGTGGCACTTACATCTGCGGCAAAGTCCGGAATTGATGTAAGAATTATTTTGCCGGGGATACCAGACAAAAAGCTGATTTGGTTTTTATCACGCTCATATTATAAAATCTTGCTTAAAGCAGGTGTGAAAATTTACGAATATACACCGGGATTTATTCACGCAAAGATGTTTGTTAGTGATGATAGCAGTGCCGTTGTGGGTACAATTAATCTTGATTACAGAAGCCTTGCTTTACATTATGAGTGTGCTGTTTGGATGTATGGCTCTTCCGCTGTTGGAAAAGTGAAGGATGACTTTATTGGCACACAGGCGCAGTGTCGGGAAATCACTATGGAAAATCACCCATATGGTGGTAAGCTTTCTATTGTGAAGTTTACAACACTTGGGATATTAAGGACATTTTCGTCATTGTTATGATATAGATTTCATTTATATTTAGTGGGTTTTATATAAAATCACCCCTTGATGAGTAATTCATCAAGGGGTGATTTGTTGCATATGTTTTGTGTTTTACTAGTGCTGTGATTTGTTTGATGGTCTTTTGAATAGAGTTTTAATATTTGTATAGTCACCAAAAACCACAATGGTATCATTTTTCAGTAGTACATCCTCGCCTTTTAATATACTCAAAGTCCTTCCGTTACGTTTTATCAACATCAGTTGAATGCTATACTCTTCTTTTAGCCTGGAGTTCTTTAACTTCACGTTATCAAACTGTATCGGTAGGTTGGAAAGGTTGATTTCACATATTGCATTTTTTCCAAAAGAGTCAAGCAGAACAATTGTGTTAGACGAGTCCCCAAACATCATACGATTGCCTAGTTTTTCGATGCGTGCATCTAAAAAAATACGTATTCTCTTCACACGAATGAGGATGGTGATAAGTGCCATGAATAACAAGATGATGACTACCGATAGACCCATGTCTGCAACTTCAGAGTTGCTAAGTGATAAGAA
>CAYIZZ010000097.1:0-9498 GCA_964367945.1 uncultured Oscillospiraceae bacterium
CCCACAAACAGGGGTGTATAACTAACATATCGAGTAATACTAAAACCGCACCTATTACAAACGATAGCGTGCGGTTTTGCTGTTTAGTGCACAAAAAATCCACCGACAAAAGTCAGTGGATTATGGTGCGGAGGATGGGACTTGAACCCACACGCCATAAGACACATGCCCCTCAAACGTGCCTGTCTGCCGATTCCAGCACCTCCGCAAATATTAAAACAAATAACTTTTGTAGTTTAACATATAAGAATATAATATGTCAATAGTAGATATTGATTACTTGCACCATGGTGATAAAACCGATATAATATATAGATTAGATGAAGAAAAATTCAAAAGAGGTGTGCTGCGTGGAAGTGCTGTTTACACAAGATAATATGATGCTATTAGCGCGAATTTTAGCGTTGTGTGTTGCTATTCCGCTGCACGAGCTTGCCCATGCTGTGGTAAGTGATAAACTAGGTGATCACACTGCTCGAGACGCCGGTAGAATCACGCTGAACCCAATAAAACATATTGATCCTTTAGGCCTACTGTCTATGCTTTTTATAGGTGTTGGCTGGGCAAAACCTGTTCCGGTAAATCCAAGGTATTATAAAAATCATAAAAAAGGTATGGCAATCACCTCGCTTGCAGGCCCTATATCAAATATCATATTAGCGATTTTTGCTATGATAGCGTTTAAATTAGTGTACTATATAGGTGTGTCGGTTTTTGATGGAATACCACTGGGTGTTGATGTTGCAGGCACTGTTTTATATTATTTTGCAGTTATAAATGTATCACTTGCAATGTTTAATATGCTACCTATACCTCCACTGGACGGTAGCCGTGTTTTGGGTGTGGTATTACCTGATAAGATATACTTTTCCATAATGAAGGTGGAGCGGTATATCATGATGGTGTTGATTTTATCAATGGTGATTCTTCCCAGGCTAACAGGATTTTCACCTATCGGATGGCTTTTAGGTCCGCTCACATACACAGTGGTGGATTTCATCGACACAATGACAATATTTATTGACAAATTATTTGGTTTTTAAGTGCTTGCGGAGGATTACAATGGAACAAGAAATTCAGTATCACTTAGAAGACTTTGATGGTCCGCTGGACTTGCTTTTAAGCTTGGTACAAAAAAACAAAAAGAGCATCTACGAAATTGAAATAGTGGTACTTATAGACCAATACCTGACAGTGATGTCGCAACTGGAAAGTGGTAAAATGGAAGCAACCGGTGAGTTTGTCACCATGGCGGCACGCCTGGTAAACATGAAAAGCTATCTGTTACTTCCGCACAGTGAAGAGGCTGAACGCATGAAAGAGGAACTGCGTGGCCTATTGGTAGAGTATAGCGCATGTAAAGCAGTGGCGTTAGAACTGAAAGAAATGGCCTCAGGTGTATTTTTGATAGCAAGAAAACCTGCTGAAATAAAAGTGGACACCACATACACAGGCAAACATGACTTAAGCGAGCTTTTGGGTGCGTTTTCTATGATAAGTGGACGCAAAGCCGCAAAACGGATGCCAAAAGCCGAGCAGTTCGATCCGCTTGTATCAGCACCGGTGGTCAGCGTGATAGGCAGGGTAATATATTTGCTACGTGGTCTTACCGGTGGTGGGTTTACATCTTTACAAAGTGCATTTTCAGCTTGCCGCCACAAAGGCGAGGCAGTGGCCACATTTTTGGCATTGCTGGAACTAATCCGAAGCGGTAGGGTAGAGATAGACGCTAAAGAAAACTTGTCACTAAACAAGCTTGCACGGGGAAAAGATGGCTAATTTAAGATTACCAAGGTGAAACGGAGAAAAACATGGAACTGAAAGAGATAAAGGCGCATTTGGAAGCTGTGCTTTTTGCCAATGCAGACCCATTGAGTGCAGAAAGATTGGCAGATATATTAGATGTAGAAGAAGAAACTTTGGAGCGTATACTAAAAGGTATGCGAGATGAATGTGAGAAAGAGGATAGGGGAATCCAGCTTATAAAATTTGAAAGCGGATGGCAATTCACCACAAAACAAAGCAGTAGCGAGCAGGTGAAAAAAGCTATGCACAACAGGCGCAATACCCCGCTGGGTCCTGCTGCATTGGAAGTGCTGGCCATTATTGCGTACAACCAGCCGGTAAGCCGCAGCTTTATCGAGCAAGTGCGTGGCGTGGATTCTTCTTCGACGGTTACAAGCTTGGTGGAAAAAGAGTTGATTACCGAGGCAGGACGTTTGGATTTGCCCGGAAGGCCTATAGCGTTCCGAACAACAGACGCATTTTTACGTACATTTGGAATCACTTCATTGCAAGAGCTACCGCAGCTACATACCGAGGACGAGCAAGAAAATATTCAGGATGACCAAGAACTGAGCATATCACCTAATAGTGGTGAATATGCAGTAGATACAGATGTATAGACAGCAGTATATATACTAAACTTGAGTGAGTATATATCAAACATAAGGTACGTTAATACAAATGTATAGCTTTTAAAATTCTTTGGGCAATGTAAATAGTTTTTAATTAGGGTATAGAAGTGGAAAAGGAGAAGGAACGGTGCCGGAGAACAAAGAGGAAAAGCAAAAAACAAGCTTGTTTAAACGCTTGTTACCATATGGTATTGCAGCCGTGGTGTTGGCTGTGTTTTTGTTTTGCGTTGTGTTATTTGGCTTTGTATATACTTTGCTATTTTTGCTACAGTTTATTGGATGGACACTTTTGACAGTGGTGGTTATAATACTGGTGGTGTTGCTTTTTCCGCTTATCATAGGTGTGAAATACGAATCTAAAGAATTGGCAATATGGGTGCGGTTTTTAGGGATAAAAATAAATGTATATCCGTTATCAAAATGGATGAAAAAAATAGTTGAAGACAGAAAAAATAAAAAACCAAAACAAAAGAAGAAGAAAAAAGAAGAGGATGATAAAGAGGACACGCAGGAAAAGCCAAAAAGAAACTGGCGTGCCGCAATAGAAAAACAAAAGAAGCTGGCAGTGGCGATAAAAGAGGCGCTGGGTGTGTTTTTTAGGCACATTCGGGTTCGAGGGGTGCGTCTTTGTTTGCCGGTGCACACAGAAGATGCTGCGGCTACAGCCATGAGATGTGGTCAGGTGCAAGCAGCCATAGGCACAGTGCGTTCCATGCTAGAAGGCAGGGTGCATGTGCAGTACAAACAGTTGGAAGTTGTGCCGGATTTTACAGGTGATTTATCGCAAGCTATGTTTTTTACTTGTAAAGTAAGCTTAAAACCGGTTATAATAGTAATGATGAGTATTAAATTTTTGCAAATATGGCTACAAAAGCGCCCATATAGCAAAAAAGTATACAAGCAAGCATTAAAAGCCAAAAGAAGACGGCAGAAGATGTATAATAAGATGCGAAAGGCGAATGCATCTAAAAAATAAAAACTTGCAGTTAGGAGGAGCGAAAACATGGCAAACGGTGAACATCCCATCAACGGTCTTATGAATGTGACACTAGAAAAAATACGGCAGATGGTGGACGCTAATACTATTATTGGCAATCCGATTCAAGCACCGGATGGCACCACTGTGCTACCGGTAAGTAAGGTGAGCTTTGGCTTTACCAGTGGAGGCAGTGATTTTGTCAGCAGTAAAGTTCCAAAAGAGCTTTTTGGTGGTGGTTCCGGAGCGGGCATGTCCATTACACCGGTGGCGTTTTTGGTGTTGCAAAAAGATAATGTGCGCTTAATCCAGCTTGCTGATAAAGACAACAGCCTTGATCGCATCTTGAATATGGTTCCGGATGTAATGGATAAAGTACAAGGGTTTGTAAGCTCGAACGGTAAAAATAAAAAAGACAAAGAACAAGAAGAAGTGGATTTATTTGCGTCTGAAAAAGAAAAGGAAACATTGTGAAAAAAGAGCGAGTACAAAAAGTGATGGCGGCACGTGGTGTGTGTAGCAGACGTGCAGCAGAGATTATGATTAAAGGTAAGAGGGTGACGGTAAATGGTCGCCCGGTAGGTCTTGGGGACAGCATGAACGCCGATAAAGACATTTTACATGTGGATGGCCAAGCATTTTTCCCGCAAAGGAAAAAGCAAAACCGGTATATCATGCTGAATAAACCACGTGGATATGTGACCACAGCAAAAGATGAGCGTGGTCGCAAAACTGTGATGGAGCTTTTAGAAGATGTGGATCAAAGAATATATCCCATCGGAAGGCTGGATAAAAACAGCGAAGGATTGCTTCTTTTCACTGATGACGGAAACTTTGCCAATCGCATGATGCATCCGGGATCCGGGGTGTCGAAGCTTTATCGTACCACTGTGCGTCCACGTGCTACAGAAGAACAAATAGCGAAGCTTGCCAGTGGTGTGACACTGGATGATGGAAGCCGTACTATGCCGGCCTCGGTGCATGTAGTGGCGGAAGACGAAACACGCAGTGTGCTGGAGATAGCCATTAAAGAAGGAAAAAACCGTCAGATACGCAGAATGTGCGAGGCTGTGAAACTGCAGGTGGTTCGTTTGCGCCGCAATGCAGTGGGGCCACTGAAACTGGGAATGCTAAAGCCGGGTCAGTGGAGGGAGCTTACCTCGACAGAGGTAAAGGCTCTGCAAAACAGTGCCCTGAAAGCTGAAAAACGCAAAACGCGCTGAGTGCTGAATATATTGTTGCAAAAGGGAGGAAATATATATGCTGTCAATGCTACCTATTAGGGAGCCTGATGTTGTTATTTTGTTAAATGACGGCAAGTTTGAAGGAGAAGTAGAGGGTTATGTCATGATGGATGGACCCACATATCTTGGCCATGCTTTGTTTAGAGTGGACGGAAATGTGACAACGGTGCTTGACTCTGACGTAAAAGAAAACCAAAATCTTGACGGTATTGTTCGTGCTTGCATTGCAAATGGGGAAAATCGTGGGGCTAAAGAATTTGCTATAAACGAAGATAATCCACGTTTGGCAGAATGGTGGCAAGTGTTTTGTAAAGATTTGAAAGCACCTGTTTCAGTTACACATATTTTTGAACTATGTTGAGGAAGTAATAAAAATTTGTCAAAAGACAAATAAATACGTATAAGCGTATATTTGCTTGTAAATGTATATATTTGTAATAATAAGTGTATATGTTTGCAAACTTTTTTCGTTAAAATACTTGTGAAAATGCTGTTAAAATAGTATAATATATTCGATTCGGATTTTTGGAGATGTAAAATCGGCGGAGTATAGAAATAAAACCGTTATTTTGTCTCCGCGAACAGATATGGACTTAATACAAATGGAGGGCTGTAAATGGCTTCAAAAAAACTGGGACCGGCAGAGCAGTTGGCTGCATTCTACGACGCCGGTGTCTACACAACGTTGTCTGAGAGCGATGCAGGTGTGACTGCTTATGGAATGGTAGGCGGCCAAGGTGCTTATACAATTTGTCAAAATGGACAAGCACAAAGTGCAAGTGATGTGAAAATGGGTCGTCGTGTATTGAAGTTGGCGGCAGAAACCGGCAATCCCGTGGTGAGCTTCTATGACTCTACAGGATCTAAAATTGATGACGGTTTGGCCAGCTTGAAATCGGCTGGAAAAATGGCTACTGCCGCAGCAAAAGTATCAGGTGTGGTACCTCAGTTGGCAGTGGTTACCGGTGTGTGCGGTGCCAGTGCAGCCATGGCTGCAGCTTGTGCAGATCTGTGCATTGTCACAAAAGAAGCACAAATGTTTTTATCATCTCCGTTTTTGTCTGCAGCTGCAGGCGATAAAACACCGGGTGCAGGCAGTGCTGACAGTGCTGTAGAAGCCGGTGTGGCAAACGTGGTGGTGGATACAGCAGAAGAGGCTGCAAAATTAGCCGCAAAACTTTTAATGCTACTTCCACAAAACAATTTGTCCGATGCAGGCACATTTGAATATGCGCCTTCTGCTGTGGCATGGCCAGCAAAATACACAGGCCAAGGTGCTATAGATGCTTTGGTAGACACAGACAGTGCTGTTGAGCTGTTTGCCGGATTCGGTGATGGCATCATCACTGCTCTTGCAACAATGGACGGTAACACAGTGGGTGTTGCTGCAGCAAACGGCCCTGACACATATATGGGTTGGAAATGCTCTTTGCGTGCTGCACGTTTCGCACGTTTGTGTGATGCATACAGCATTCCTTTGGTAACAGTGCTGAACACAGGTGGTTTCATCATGAGCACACAAAGTGACGAGGCAGGAAACATTCGTGCTGCTGCACGCCTTGCCGCAACATACGCTGATGCAACATGCGCTAAAGTGGCTGTTTTAGCAGGTGCTACATATGCACCTACATACGCGGCTTTAGGCAATGCAGATCTTACAGTGGCAATGGAAGGTAGCGTTACCGCTCCTTTGGCACCACAGGCTGCTGCAACCGTTTTGTATAAAGATGAAATCGAAGGCAGCGACAAATCCATTGAAGCTGCAACTGCAGAGTACGCAAAACAGTATGAAACCGAAGTGGCCTCGGCAAAAGCTGTGCAAAAATCAGGCGTTGCTGATTTTGTGGCTACTGGTGCTGATGTTCGTAAAACTGTGGTAAGTGCTCTTGAAATTTTGGGCAGCAAACGTGCTCAGCGCATGCCTAAAAAACATGGTAACATGTCTTTATAATATTAAAATATAATCAGGGCGTGTGCTATGTGCATTTGCCTATATGGAGGACATAAAAATGAGTAAAAGATATACTGTAACTGTAAACGGAACCGCTTATGATGTAACTGTAGATGAGACCGGTGGCGCACCAGCTGCTGCCGCTGCCGCTGCTCCTGTAGCAGCTGCTCCTGCTCCTGCTCCTGCAGCTGCAGCACCAGCCGCTCCAGCCGCTCCTGCCGCTGCCGCTGGTAGTGTTACTGTGCCTGCTCCGATGCCCGGCAATGTTTTGGACATCAAAGTAGCTGTTGGCCAAGCTGTGAAAAACGGCGAAGTACTAGTGGTTTTGGAAGCCATGAAAATGGAAAACGAAATTGTAGCACCGTCTGACGGCACTGTTGCTTCCATCAACGTTTCCAAAGGCGACGTTGTGAATGTGGGCGACGTGTTCTTAACCCTCAACTAATATGGATTAATGTTTTGCGAAGTGTAAGGCAGGTATTTACTTGCTTTACAGCTTGCAAAATAGCCATTATATACACATATATTTTTCACCGATTATTGGTAAAATATATGTACAAGATAAAGGTGGAAACGCCTTAGATCTTGCATGAATACGACTAACATTACGACAGCTACCTTGTGAGGTAAGTTTGTCTAAACCCAATGATTGAATAAGAGGTGAACTGGATTGGCAAAAGTTAAAATTACCGAAGTTGGTTTGCGTGATGCGCACCAAAGCTTGTTTGCAACAAGAATGAACAACGACGATATGCGTCCTGTTCTTGAGGCAATGGACGAAGTAGGATATTACAGCCTAGAGTGTTGGGGCGGTGCTACATTTGATGCTGCTATCCGTTTCTTAGACGAAGATCCGTGGGAGCGTTTGCGCATGATGCGTAAAGCTTGCCCGAACACAAAACTGCAAATGCTGTTCCGTGGCCAAAACATGCTGGGCTACCGTCACTATGGCGATGATGCTGTGGCATATTTTGTGCAAAAAAGTGTTTCAAACGGCATCGACATTCTGCGTATCTTTGACGCGCTTAATGATCCTCGCAACTTGGAAACAGCTATCAAAGCATCAAAAAAAGAAAAAGCACATGTGCAAGGTTGTATCAGCTACACACTAAGCCCTGTGCATAACGATGACTACTTTGCAGAGTATGCAAAAACACTTGAAGAGATGGGTTCTGACTCCATTTGTATCAAGGACATGGCTGGTCTTTTGACACCATATGCTTGTAGCGAACTTGTGACAAAACTGAAAGCTAATGTGTCTATTCCCATTGACATTCACAGTCACTACACTTCCGGCTTGGCATCTATGTCTATCTTAAAAGGCATCGAAGCAGGCGCTGATATCATCGACTGCGCTATCTCTCCACTGAGCCTTGGAACAAGCCATATGCCTACCGAAAGCTTGGTAGCAGCTTTAGCAGGCACCGAGTATGACACCGGCCTAGACCTTAAAAAACTGGATGTTGTACGTGCTCACTTTGCTACATTACGTGAAAAATATCTGGCAAGTGGTCAGCTTAGCCCCAAAATGCTGGGTGTTGACGCAAACACATTGCTATATCAGGTACCCGGCGGCATGCTGAGTAACCTTTTGGGCCAGCTGAAAGAAGCCGGCAAGGAAGATAAACTGGAAGAAGTGCTGCAAGAGATTCCTCGTGTACGTGAAGATTCCGGCTATCCACCCCTTGTTACTCCTACCAGCCAAATTGTTGGTAGCCAGGCTGTGTTTAATGTTATCACAGGCGAGCGCTATAAAATGGTTACTAAAGAGTTCCGTGCCATGGTTCATGGTGACTACGGTAAAACTCCGGCTCCTATCTCTGAAGAATTTTCTAAAAAGATTTTGGGCGATGATACACCCATCACTTATCGTCCGGCCGATAAAATCGAGCCTGAGATGGATAAGCTGAAAGAAGAAGCCGCAAAATGGGAGCGTCAACCCGAAGACGTGCTCACATATGCTATGTTCCCACAAGTTGCACCTAAGTTCTTTAAAAGCCGTAATGAGAAAGATCAAGGTGTAGACGGCGAACATGTAGATTACAATAATAAATCTGTGCCAGTTTAATCATAGCAATATTTAAAAGTTGCTTTTATTACAACCACAGTATTCCCCAGCTATTACAGCTGGGGTTTTTTGTGTTTTAAGGTAAGAAATCTTGATATAATATAGAATTCACGCTAGTGAAAAAACACGATAACACGATGATAATATATAAAATTGCAAATAACACAAAATTAATACTAAAAAAGGGTAAAGTTTAGCGATAAAAGGACGATATATAATATAAGCAGATAAAACATGAAACTATGAACATAAGAATAAAAGTGTTTGTTTGCGGAGTAGGTAAGGTATATTCTCTATTGGCAGGGATGCTATTTGTAGATAGATTACAGGGATGTTACTTATATAGAGATTGCAGGGATGCTATAAAAAAAATACAGGGATGTAATAAAAGCACTTTATAGTGTGTTATACTTTGCTGTGCTTGAATCATCTATTATGGATGATGCAGTAACCTTGTGGGGGTAGTGTACCCAAAAGTAGGATATGCCGACAAGGGGCAAGTGTATCTTTCGATAGGCGCAGTGCGTGCTTTGACCGAAAGGTGCGTAGTAGTAACCTTGTAGGGGGTAGTGTACCCAAAAGTAGCATATGCCGACAAGGGATAAGTGTATCTTTCGATAGGCGCAGTGTGTGCTTTGACCGAAAGGTGCATGGTAGTAACCTTGTAGGGGGTAGTGTACCTAAAAGTAGCATATGCCGACAAGGGACAAGTGTATCTTTCGATAGGCGCAGTGCGTGCTTTGACCGAAAGGTGCGTAGTAGTAACCTTGTAGGGGGTAGTGTACCCAAAAGTAGCATATGCCGACAAGGGACAAGTGTATCTTTCGATAGGCGCAGTGCGT
>CAYIZZ010000098.1:0-9347 GCA_964367945.1 uncultured Oscillospiraceae bacterium
CGATTTTATTACAATGTATTACTGAGTTTTTCAAACAATAATGTGAACTCAGTATGTTTTTCTGTTTTTCTCGGTTTTAACATTGCTTATCGGCTGTAAAACCGCATTAATACGATACTTTTCCATGCCCATTATGGTTATTTGTCGCAATACAAAAAATATGCGAAATATTATAAATTAGGAAATTTGCCGACTTGCTGATATTGAGACTGAGCCAATGAAGCAGTAACGCACCCAATAGCACACAAGAATTTGCCAACACCCAATATGGGCTATCACATGCTTACCAATATGATGCTTCATATTGGATACAGATTCAAATTTTAAATAAATCAAACTGAGAAGAACGGCCAAAAATCGAGTGCAAGCGTTCCAAATACAAACGTCATTACGAAACAAATACCAACCAGCGCCAGTCCGTTTTTCATACAGTTTACTTTATCTATTAACGTATTTTTTGCACGGATGTGATATATCATTCCCTCAAGAAATTATATACACACTTGCGTTGCCTCTTTGGCATAGTTAAAGGGTTTGTACATGCAAGTAAAATGCACCGAAGTAAATAACTTACTTCAGTGCATTTTATGAAATATAAAATTAAATGTGAATCTATGGTGGTAATTATTTAACTAAGAAACAATCACAGAAGACGTTATGAATGCTGATAAAACTCGTTTTTTCAATATAAAATACTTCTTTCCAGTTGTATAAATTTTTATCGTTCCGTTCCAAGTACTATACAAGTGGATTTTTTGACATCAAAATCAATACTAATCACGCTGAGTATAATGCGTCACATTTTGTGCAACCTACTCATTATTCAGATGCAATATCTCCGAATAGATATTCATCGCTGGGAATTTGTTCATCAATCGGAATAGATACCCATGTTGTGTTTATCATGTGCTTCCATGTAACATTTTCAGATGCAATATTTCCGCCCCATGTACCGCAACCAAGCGTAAGGGTAAATGGCATTCCGTTGTCCCAGTTTCCGCTGTTTCCATAACAAACCGCTTGACGCACCATAACTCTCGATGTGCATGTTCTGTTTGCCACTTCCATGATATGGTCTTCGTTTGTCGAGTGAATACCGCAAGAATGACCCTTGCCCGACCATTCGTGAATTTCATTTATCATATCAACAGCGGCAGAGAAATCGGTATATTTGTAGACAGTCAGGACAACAGACAATTTTTCGCCTGAAAACGGATATTTTTCACCGGCACCGGTTTCCTCAACCATGATAAACTTAGTATCTTCAGGTACACTAAATCCTGCAATTTCGGCAATTTTCGGGGCAGGCATTGCTGTGATTCCAGATTTCGGGTTCAAATGACCGTTATCCAAAAACATAGTAGCACCGAGCTTTGCTTTTTCGTCTGCATTGCACAAATATCCGCCGAGCGATTTTAGCTTAGACATAGCTGTATCATAAATTGTGTCTTTAACAATGATGGCATTATCTGAAGAGCAACTTGTTGCATAATCAAATGTTTTAGAAAGCATGATTTTGTTACAAGCGTCGTCGAGATCTGCGGTTTCGTCCACAATAACAACAGCATTGCCCGCGCCCACACCGTATGCCGGAGTGCCTGAGGAATAAGAAGCTTTCACAAGTGCTGCACCACCCGTTGAAACTATCAGGTCACACTGACGCATAACTTCGGATGAAATTTCAATACTAGATTGGTCAACCGATATCAAAAGATCTTCGGGAGCTCCATGCCTTTTCAGCGCATCTCTCATAATATCAACAATCAATAGATTGGTTTTCAGTGATCTTGGATGAGGTGAAAAGATCATAGCATTTCGACCTTTTAATGCGCTGATAGCCTTTATAACAGGAGTTGCTTCCGGGTTTGTACAAGGAGTAATGGCACCGACAACACCAACAGGTTTTGCAAGTTTCATGATTCCTTTTTCCGAGATGTGTTCGATAACACCGACAGATTTTACTCCTATTAAATCACGTAAAGCACCTCGAATTTTCTTTTGCAGTTTACCGTATTTGCCTTCATAATATCCGAGGCGTGACTCCTCCACAGCTAAAGTGGCAATTTTTTCGGAGTTTTCTTTTTTCACAATAGCCCAAGCTACTGCGGTCACAATTTCGTCTACTTTTTCTTGTGAAAAACCTTCTGCAATTTTTTGTGCACTTCTGGCACGCTCCATCAAAGAAGAAACGTATTCTGTAGCGGATTGACTCATTTTTTCTCCCCTTTTATTAGTTTTATTTCTTTCCCCAGTCCATCCAATCAAAACCAAAAAATTAAGCTTTACTTTGTATAATTAAAATTTAACACAAAGCAACGCTACCGTCTAATACATGATTAATCATATACTCATAATAAAATTGTTATAAAAAAATGAACATGAGTATTTCGCTCAAATTCCTTGTGCATTTTGCATTATAAAATCGGTTCGTAATTGTCAGATTTATCAAAATAATTGATTAAATAGTCTCTAAACTTTTTTGCAGAAGTTGACAAATAATCGTCCTCTCGCCACATCAGGTTTAAATAAGCGTGGCATTTCGGGAACTCAATTGGCAAAAGTGAGACATTATTATAAGGATCGCCCCAAATTTTACCCCAAGTTATAGTCGGCGCGAACGCCAAACCCAAACCCTTTTCGATGAAGTTTTTCACCGTTTCAGGGCTGTTGCTCTCCAAAATTATCTTCGGTTTAAAGCTCACCATCTCGCAATAAAAATCAGTAATAGTGCGCATGCTCTTGCCGCTTTGCAGGGCAATGAAGTCGAAACCACTTAAGTCGTGGAGATTTATTGTGGTATTATTCGACAGCTCGCTTGTCTTTGGCATGGCGACTAAAATGTCCTCGCGGAACAATGAACAGGCGTTCGGATGGTCGGATATAGGGTGGGCTGTAGAGTATAAAAAAATGTCGTAGTTGGCTCTGGACGCAACATTGTAGTTACCGTGAAGGATTTTAAACTTTGTCGTGGGGTAGATTTTGTTGAACTCCATAATAATTTCCGGCAGGATTTTCGACGCAGAGGACAGGGAAATGGTCACAATAGTGTCAAATGCTTTTTTACTTTCCTGTATATCCGTTTCTATGCCCTCTATCTCTTTTAGTATCCTGTTTGTACGATCCAGAAGTATTTTGCCATAGTTATTAAGCTTTATATTCTTGCCCACACGATCGAAAAGCGACACACCCAATTCCTTTTCCAGGTTGTGGAGTGTGCGACTAAGTGAGGGCTGGGCAATGTGCAATTCATTTGACGCTTTTGTGATGTGCTCTAACTCCGCGATTTTCTTGAAGCACAACAGTGCCTGTATATCCATAGCAATACCTCCTTTGGAATGAAAAATGACTGCTATTTAATTATACTACGTACAAAGATACTAAACAAGATGAAATACAAAAAACAGTTCAACGTATATTATTTGGATGTGAAACTAGAAATAACAAGACTAAAGTTATCAAATTCGATGTCTTTGGTTGTGGAACAAGCAACTGTATGAGGCCTGAAGAAATGCGTACAAAAAAGCACCAAGTGTCACTCGATGCCTGAACAAACAAAAACCCGTACACCTTTTTATTGGTGACGGGTCTTGTTTTGATTATATTACAGCGGTATGTTCCCATGACGTTTTGGAGGTAGGCTTTGCCTTTTACCGTTACAAGCTGCAAGTGCCGAACAAACACGCATTCTGGTTTCCGACGGCAAAATGACATCTTCAATATATCCCATCTGTGCCGCGGGATACGGTCCCGAAAAATTGTCTCTATACTTGGTAATCATCTCTGTACGCTTTGCGGCAGGATCTTCTGCGGCATCAATATCACGTTTGAACACAATATTAGCTGCACCCTCGGCGCCCATTACCGCAATTTCGGCGCTGGGCCATGCAAAGCCCATGTCGGCACCAAGTGCACTGCAACACATAGCAATATATGCACCGCCATATGCTTTCCTTGTTACTACCGTGATTTTTGGCACAGTTGCTTCACTGTAGGCAAACAGTAACTTTGCACCGTGGCGAATAATCCCGCTGTGTTCCTGGTCGCATCCCGGTAAAAATCCGGGCACATCAACCAGCGTAACTAAAGGAATGTTAAACGCGTCACATCTGCGAACAAAACGTGCCGCCTTATCTGATGCGTTCACATCAAGACACCCAGCTTGTACTCTTGGCTGGTTTGCCACTATACCTACACAGCGTCCGCCCATACGTGCGAAACCAGTGATGATGTTTTTAGCAAACATTGGCTGTACGTCTAAAAAATCGCCATCATCCACAAGTTCATAAATTACATTATACATGTCATATGCCTTGTTTGGACTGTCCGGAACAATGGTATTCAAGGATTCAGCAAGACGATTTGTGGCATCATTTACCACTTTTCGTGGCGCTGGCATATCGTTGTGCGAAGGCAAGAACGAAATCAAGCGCCGAATTTCGGCGATACACTCGGTATCATTTTTAGACATGAAATGCGCCACACCGCTTGTTTCGTTGTGTACACGTGCACCACCCAGTGCCTCGAAAGTCACGTCTTCACCTGTTACCGTTTTTATAACCTCGGGCCCTGTGATAAACATATGTGATGTATCTTCCACCATGAAAATAAAGTCGGTAATGGCGGGTGAATATACCGCGCCACCGGCGCACGGACCCATTATAGCGCTGATTTGAGGAATGACACCAGAAGAAATAGTGTTGCGATAAAATATTTTGCCGAAACCGTTTAGCGCAGGCACACCTTCTTGTATACGTGCACCACCTGAATCCATCATGCCCACAATGGGTGCGCGGTTTGTAAGTGCAAGATCTTGAACTTTTGCAATCTTATCGGCATGCACTTCGCCTAAAGATCCGCCCAATACGGTGAAATCCTGGGCATAAGCGTATACCGTGCGACCATCTACGGTACCAAAACCTGTCACCACACCGTCACATGGTGCATCTTTTGTTCCCATATCAAACTGTGTGCATCTGTGCTGTGCAAAAGCATCCAGTTCACAAAAACTGCCCTCGTCAAACAAATGTTCCAGCCTTTGACGCGCCGTCAGTTTTCCTTTTTTATTCTGAGCCTCTATGCGTTTCGCCCCGCCACCTAGCTTTAATGTCTCTCGTTTTTGTTTTAATGTTTCCATTTTTGGTAAACCCTCCTTAATAATACAGTTCTTTAACTTGAAAAACACTATATCTTTTGGGCAGAAATTCCGTCTACCTGTGTTGTCCTCAAACGTTCACTTGGATAGAGAAGATTTCTGCTCGACAGTCTTATGGTCTTTTAAAAGTTGAACGATTATAGTTCTGTTTAAGTAACAAAAGATAAAGCATGCATTGTTAATTTTAGACTTTAACGTTTAAGCATACTTTATACATTATACATTCCGATTGACGACAACAAAGTAAAACAGAATATTAATAGTCAGACTGTATAGACTTCAGGATGATTTGACTACAACTATATCAAATTTATTATATAATTTCCAGTGTTTTTTTAAATTCACCAATGTTCTGTATAATATATCCTGTAATAACGTTATAAAATATAAGTATTCTTAATGAATTTATGCCCTATAAATCCTCTATCGAATATTCCATCTGCCTCTTTATCATCCCATACAGTTAAAACGAGCAATTTTGGAGTAATGTCAAGTTTGTCTATCTCGTAAGTTACTTGATTTTCCGATTTTGTCAACGAAGATGTCGTAGAATCCTATATCTTCGCCTGCCACAAATCTTTATAAAAGTAAGCAGTAAATTTTTCATGTTCACCATATTCGTTTTCATATGGGGTATGTAGCTATAAACTTCTTTATCTGTATCTTTAATGTAGTCCTGCACGCAAAATATAACTGAGCGGTTTGAAAAATATCCTTTTGGGCTTGCCCCCAGAGTTGTACCAGGAGCAAAGTTAGTAAAACTATGGTGAACTAACAATGGAGGGAATGAAAAACGGCAAGGAAGAAATACACAATAGAACAGATTATCGTGAAATTGCGAGAAGTCGAGGTTCTTTGTAGTCAAGGCAAGACGATAGTAGAAGCCGCCCGTCAGGTAGAAATCCAGGAGCAGACGTACTATCGATGGCGGAAAGAATATGGCGGGATGAATAGTGCCGAGGCAAAGCAGTTGAAACAATTAGAGAAAGAAAATGCTCGGCTGAAAAAGATGGTGGCTGAACAGGCGTTGGACGTCGCTATATTGAAAGATGTAAACTCAAAAAACTTCTAAGCCAGCTCAAGCGAAGGGCGGCTGCTATCTACGCAATGGAGAGCCATGGCGTGGGAGAGCGTCGAGCTTGCCGGGTGTTAGAGGTGAATCGGACGGCCTACCGATATGAGCCGGTGCGTCTGGCAGATGAAGATGAAGTGCGTGCAGATATCATCTACAAAGCATGTAACTATGGAAGGGTTGGATACCGCATGGTGTGCCATATGATGCGCAACGATGGCCAGAAATCAATCACAAGCGTGTAGAGCGTATCTGAGGGAAGAGTGTTTGAAGCTGCCTAAAAAACAGGGGAAGAAGCGTCGGTTATGGCTGGCGGATGGTAGCTGTGTTCGGCTGAGGCCGGAGTACAAAAACCATGTTTGGGGTTACGATTTTGTGGAGGACAGAACAATGGATGGGCGAAAAGTCAGATGGCTGAACATCATTGATGAGCACGAGTATCTGTG
This sequence comes from uncultured Oscillospiraceae bacterium, assembly GCA_964367945.1. Lineage (GTDB taxonomy): Bacteria > Bacillota > Clostridia > Oscillospirales > Ruminococcaceae > JAAYCI01. The sequence continues at coordinate 6,671 of CAYIZZ010000098.1, forward strand.
TCTTGCCAGTGTGCCCCGACGTAGTTAGAGGAATACGGATGTGATTGAGGTGTTGGCCGATCTGATGTTAGCACATGGAACGCCGGAATACCTGCGCAGTGACAATGGCAGTGAGTTCATTGCAAAGAAGCTGCATAAATGGCTGGTTGAGCTGGGTATTATAACCACATACATTAAGCCCAGCAGCCCATGGGAGAACGGCTACTACGAAAGTTTCAACGCTCGTATGCGGGATGAATTTCTAAATGTGAACTGTTCGGAAACATGTATGAAGTACAGGTTATGACTGCAAAATGGGTTCGGTATTACAATGAAGTGCGGCCTCACAGTGCGCTTAGAGGGAGGCTTTCTGCGCCACAAAGTATCGTGGCGATACCGGCCTAAAAACGAGCAAACGGCAACCGAAGTGGAGCGTAGCGAAACAGATGTTGCCGTTTAAGGAAAGGTTCTGCACTAACATTGTGATTGGTACAAAAACGGGGCAGCTCACCCACCCTAGAGGGGCATGCTATGAGTCCGGACCCAACTAGGCACCGAATAAAGCTCGGTGTCTTTTTTATGTGTACACTTTTTTATATCAAAACACAGTTATGAATTCAGGTTATCTGTGGTAAAAATGTATTAAAAAAGTCAAATGTCCTATCAATAACTTGCATTAAGTGCAGGGATAACAATCTGCCATTAATGATAAAGTTGAAAAAATTGAAACTTTTAAGATACAATCTTACACATATACAGTAAGAGAGGAGTGAATGATATTAAAACTAAGAATTTGGAATTTTTCAACAATCTCTACAACGAAAGTTATAACAAAACAGCGTCCTATATCGCTGCTAGGTGTGACAACCTTTCTCAAGTATCAGATATTTTACAAGAAATATACATGGAAATATATAATACTATTAATCGCAAAGGTATTGGCTACATAAAAACCCCACACGGCTTTGTGCGGCAAGTAGCAAAATCAAAACTTAGCCAATATTACGGCAAAAACAAAGATAAAATTCACAAGCCACTTTTTTCCATAGACGATGATGACAATGAATACGACTCCACTGCCCTTGTAGACGGTGTGAATATAGAAGAACACTACATTACAAAAGAGCTACTTTCACAAATTGCAGACTTTGTCTCGAAACAACCACTTACAGAAGGCAAAATATTTTACCTATATTATTACTGTGAAAACAGTATCGAGGAGATTGCAATTTTGCTGAACATGAAAAGCTCAACCGTAAAAACAAAGCTTTACAGAACGCTTGCAAGGGTTAGAAAACTATATGTAAAGGAGTATAAAGATCTATGAAAGAAAAAGATTTACTAAAAAAAGCTCTATCGAAAAACGTAACGGATAAATACGATATTTATCGAAGGATAGTATTGTCTCCTACAAAACCCAAAAGAAGGAGTTTAAGCATGAAAAAAATCATAATAATTGCTGCATCATTTTTACTGCTCAGCACTACTGTCTTTGCCTCGGTCAAGTTACTATCCCCACGGGAAGTTGCCGAAGACATGGTTTTCACCGATGAAAGCGGCGTTACCTATGATCATTTTGCAACACCATTTACATTTGATAATGCAGTAGAAATAAATGAAAGCCACACCGATGCAGGGTTCAAAATCACATTTATGGGCTTTGCACATGGTGAGGGTATCGATGTATCAGATCTTGCGGTGGACAATAGCAAAACATATGCAGTTATAGCAATAGAAAACGAGGATGGAACACCGATAGAAACCATGGAAAGTATGCTCACTGTTTCACCCCTTGTAAATGGTATGAACCCGGGCTTGCATAACGCTTTCACTTTTGGTGCCTCCGGCATGGGTACGCTGATTGATGGTGTTCAGTATCAGCTGATGGAACTTGACGTTATCGAATATTTTGCCGCAGAGAAGCTGTATCTCAGCGTAAGTGATGCCGCACCGTCAATAGACGTATACCTTTTTGACGAGCAAAGCGGTGAAATTACAGCAAACCCCGACTATAAGGGATTGAACGTGCTGTTTGATTTACCGATAGATTCTGCAAAGGCTGATAGCGCAAAGGTTGATGAGTATCTTACAAGGTTTGAAACCCCCGTCGAAGATAAAACTTTAAACGAAGGCGAGAGCAACGAAGACGATATTCTTGAAATGTCAATAGATGAAGTTGCGGCTATAGGCGAGCTTGTATTTGAAGATATTGTAACAGCAAATTCAAACGGCGAATATGATATCTACTGGAATGAAACCAACATTTTTACTACAATGCAAGCTCGAGATGTTGCAACATTTGAGTTAGGTGTACCAACACTGTTCTCTATTTCCGGTAATGACGAGACAAGCAAGGTACTTTTTATAGAAAGAACATCTGATGATGAGCTGAAAACATCAGTTTATGAGGTCAAGACAAACGAGCTTGATTAATATATCATCTGCATAAACTTTATTGCTCATTTATAAGTATCAATTCTTTTGGAAAAATCGCATGGGAATTTATCATTGTCATTAAAATACCGCAGTGAAGAGAGGTGAGGTTTATTCACCCTCATCCCTTTTCACTGCACATAGTGTTTACAAAGAAGACCTTCGTGCCTGCAAGTTCTACATTTGAAGATAAAAGTGGCATACTCTCGCGGCATGTAAGAACACCGTCATTTTCTTTGTTTTCAACATTGCTTATGGTTGTAAA
>CAYIZZ010000099.1:0-9144 GCA_964367945.1 uncultured Oscillospiraceae bacterium
GGTTCTTAGCCCCTTAATACATTTAACTTATGTTGTGAGTATAATATACAAAAAATTGTCACCACAAGTAGTGGTGACAGTTTTTATTAGTATTCAGCTTAGCGTGAATGATTTTAAATATATTAGCCGAAGTATCTTTCCAGAAGTCCTGCAAAAGCTTTACCATGACGAGCTTCATCTCTGGCCATCTCGTGTACGGTGTCGTGGATAGCATCAAGGTTTGCTTCTTTTGCACGTTTTGCAAGATCGAACTTGCCGGCTGTTGCGCCGTTTTCAGCGGCAACACGTAGCTCAAGGTTCTTTTTGGTAGAATCAGTTAATACTTCGCCAAGTAGTTCGGCAAATTTAGAAGCATGTTCGGCTTCTTCAAAAGCTGCTTTTTCCCAGTAAAGGCCGATTTCGGGATAGCCTTCGCGGTGTGCTACACGGCTCATTGCAAGATACATGCCAACTTCGCTGCACTCGCCTTCAAAATTAGCACGCAAATCAGCCATGATATCTTCGCTGGCGCCTTGTGCCACGCCTACAACGTGTTCTGCTGCCCAAGACATCTCACCGGATTGTTGCTCTGTGAATTTATCAGCACCTACTTTACATTGTGGACATGACTGTGGAGCAGAGTCGCCCTCGTGAACATAACCGCATACTTGACATACAAATTTTTTCATGATAATTCTCCTTTTACACTTTTTATTATTTGTTTAATTAAATCTCATCAATGTAGATTTTATACAAATCTTCTCTCAGAGATCGGTTTACATTAAGAAATTTTTTCCTGATGGAACAGTCCAGCTTATCGTCTACTCTAGTACAATCAAAATCGCAACTTAAGCAGTGGTTTATTGCTATGGGTCCGTCGATAGCCTCAATAACCTGGCCGAAACTGATATCCTGTGACGGTGTGACAAGCTTGAAACCGCCGTTTACACCTTTTTGTGAAGAGACTATGCCTGCCATGGAAAGTTTACGAAGTATTTTCAATGTAAATTTCAATGAAACACCACACTGCTGAGCTATTTCTTTTGCTCCGATTATGCCGTCGCTACCTGAAAGATAGCTTAAAATTCTTATGGCATAATCTGCTTCGTGAGTTATTCGCATCTGTCAATCCGCCTTACTCTTAATGTCTACTTTTATAGTATACATTCAAAACATGCGCTTGTCAAGTATAAAAGTGGACTTTTTTAGTATTCTTTTTAAATGTAACTTATATACGTTAAAAAACATGAAAATATTTGTGGGAAAATAAGCTTTTTGAGCAAAAAAACACCTATAAACCATGAGGTTTATAGGTGTTTGGGGTGCTAATAAAACAAAGTAAGTTTATTCATAACGAAGCGCTTCGATGGGATCAAGCTTTGCAGCTTTGTTTGCAGGATAGTAGCCAAAGAATAGGCCGATGGCAACAGAAAAGCCCACTGCTATTAGTATGCCTAAAACATCGGGAGTTGCAGGGAAGCTGAGCAAGCTTGAAGCGATACTACCCAGCGCCACACCGAAAATGATACCAATGATGCCCCCGATAAGGCATATGATAGAGCTTTCGGTGATGAACTGCACACGTATTGAAAGGTTGGTGGCGCCAAGAGCTTTCCTGGTGCCTATTTCTTTTGTGCGCTCGGTGATGGATACCAGCATGATGTTCATTACGCCGATGCCGCCTACCAGCAAAGAAATAGCCGCTACCGCAGAAATAGCCAGCTGCAATGTGGCAAGCATAGAAGTCATGGACTCGATGATGCTATCCATGGCAAAGGAGTCTACTTGGAAATCCTCGTTGTTAGCATATTGGCGGTTGTTTAAATAATCTGATACGTTGGTGGCAAAAGCAGTGCTGTCGGTGCCGGTAGAGGTTAAAATGGTGATAGACTGATGGCCATCATCTGCTCCACTCAAAGCTTGCGCTGTAGAGTAGGGGATGTATGCTGAGGTTTCAGTGTCTTGATCGCTTGCAGTGCTACCCATAGCAAAGGCGGACTGCTCGTATTCATATACACCAACAATGGTGAAAAGGCCGGGTGCACCGCCGGAGCCTTCCAGCATTATTTGCTGGCCGATGGGATCGCCTACAAAGCCGTAGTTTGTCACGAAACTATCAGATACCACCACCACTTTCTTTTCGTCGTCTATTTCACGCTGTAGTAAAAAACGACCGTTTAGCATGGTGATGTTATTTATAGAGGCTTCTTCGGCAGTGACACCGCTTAGACTGAAATTGGCGTATTTTTCACCTGAAGTAGCTGTGCCGGTACCGACACTTACTGTTACACCTATGGCCTCTATTTCATCGCTAAACTGTGTTTTCAGCTCGTTTATAATATCTTCGCTGAGCAAATCCTCTTCAGTGGGTGCATTCATGCGTTGTGTATTTGAAAACTCGTTTGTCTTTTGCGTGATGTAAAGGCTCACGGTGTTGGCGCCCATAGCAGACATCTCGCTGGCGATGTATCCGTTAAGCGAGTTACCTATGGTGAAAATAGTAATAACAGAACCTATACCGATGATGATGCCCAACATAGTTAAAAGAGCACGCATTTTGTTGCTCCATAAAGAAGCTAGGGCAAGGGAAATATTTTCTTTTATACTCATACTGCACCTCTGCCACTGCCGGGGCGATCACTGACTATTTTACCATCCACCAGCGTTACTATCCGCTGAGTTTCTTCGGCAAGCTCGGGTGAGTGAGTGATAAGTATAATGGTTTTACCATGTTTTTCGTGTAGGTCATGGAAGATATCCATTACAAGTCGGCCGGTTTTACTGTCCAGTGCACCTGTGGGCTCGTCTGCTAGCAATATGGCAGGATCGTTTGCCAAAGCCCTGGCAATGGCAATACGTTGCTTTTGGCCACCGGATAGCTCATTCGGGTTATGGCGCCGACGCTCAAACATATCCACTGTTTTTAAAAGCTCGGCGCTTCGGTTGGCGCGATCTTTTTTTGAGAGTCCTGCGTATAGCATCGGAAGCTCAACGTTGCGCTGTGCGTTTATTCTTGGTATAAGGTTGAAGTTTTGAAACACAAAGCCTATCTTTTTGTTGCGAATACCGGACAAATCACTGTCTTTTGCCGCCATTATATCGACATCATCTAAGAGGTATTCACCCTCGGAAGGACGATCCAGCGCACCCACAATATTCATAAGGGTGGATTTGCCGCTGCCGGAAGCACCCACAATGGATATAAAAGTGCCATTTTCTATGGAAAGTGTAACATCGTCAAGGGCGCAAAGCTCGTTTTCCATGCCTTCAAAATAACGCTTGTACACGTTTTTTATCTTGATTACTTCACCAGACATGATTATCGTCCTCCTGCTGGTGGTCCGCCACCGGGTCCGCCGCCTGTTTCAGTGGTGACAACAACTTCGCCGCCCGCGCTGCCCATAGCACCAATATCAAAAGCATTAGAAACGTTCAGACCCATCGGATCATCTAAAACAAGTAGCCCGTCGTGCAGCTCATCAGAAATGATTTCAATCAGATAGTCCGACTCAAGGCCGGTGGTGATTTCCAGCATACGGCGGCCGTCTTCTTCACCAAGGGCGGCCTCTTCGGCAGTAGGCATGGCATCATATACATAAACGTACTGCTTGCCGTCTTGCTCCACCACAGCATCTATAGGCACAGCGTATATATCAGTGGCTGATTGCAATAAGAATGTGACCTGTGCAGGCACGCCAACACGTAGATCTTTGTTTGTTTCGTTCGCAGTGATGGTAACACTGAAGTTGCCGGACTCGTCTATGGCGATGGGTGAAATTTCAGAGATTGTTCCCGAGATTTCCGTGTCGCCTGTGGAATCGGTGGTGAAAATAGCCTGCATACCTTCGCTGAGTTTCACCACGTCATAGCTGGGCACGGTGGTTACTATTTGTAAGTTTTCAAGGTCTTGTATGGTGCACAGTGCGCTAGCACCTAAGATATCGCCTGCTTCGTAGCTTAGCTCTGTCACCACACCGCTGATGGGCGAGCGGATAAATGTGTCGTCAAGCTCTGCTTGTGCATCGGAGATGCTTTCGCCGAGATCGGCTAGTGCTCTTGTGTTAGTGCTATCGCTGGATTGCGCTTGTATCTGCTGTTGTGTTAAGCTATTTTGCGCTGTTTCCAGAGAAGCGAGATTGGCGCTTTCTTGCGCAGAGTAAGTGCTGGTTAAGGTGTTTGCCTGCTCGTCCAGTTTTGCTATTTCAGCGGCGGTGTTTTGCTGGAGTGTGGTAAAGCTGGCATTTAAAGTGTTTATTTCAGTGTATGTGCTAGCGGTTAGATTGGTCATGTCTTGCTGGTCTGTCAAAAATAGTTCGTTTTTAAAAGCATAGTCAAGAGCTTCTTGTCGTTTGTCTGGGTTTGTAAGGTCAAATTGAGTCGGATCAACAAGTGGTCGAGCGGGGTCTACAATTGATTGCTGTGTAGTGGCCCATGTTGCCCAGTTTTCTAGTAGTTGGGATATTTGTGGCTTTATTTGGGCATTTAATGCCGTAACGCTAGTGGCTAAATTAGCATTCAGTTGATTTTTTTGGTTGGTGATAGCCTGCAAGTCGGCGGAATATTGGTTTTTAGCATCGTTGTATGCTTGCGCTGCATCATTCACTTTATCCTCAGCTAAGGCAAGATCATGTGCAGACAATGCATTTGAGTAAGAAATGTCAATTTGTTTATCGCTGTAGCTATCTTGTGCGTCGTCTATCCTGTCCAACACAGCCTCATCGTCCAGCTGTGCCAAAACATCATTTTGTGTAACAGCATCGCCGACTTCGATATTCATAGATAAAATCTCAGTACCCGACACAGCGGTACTTACCACTATGCGGCTTTGTGTGGATGATGTCTGTCCGGTAGCAACAATAACATTTTCAATACTTTGTTTTGACAGCGATGTAATAGAAGGCATAGATAGCATTGTACTAAATCCACTAAGCATACCCATTACAGAGTTGATGATAACAGCTGCTACAATAGCCAAAACTAAAACAACAACTAAAATAATAACTAAGACCTTACGTTTTTTAACGAATGCTGAAACCTTTGACATAATCCACCTTACCTTATTATTTTTATATTATATAAACTTGACTCAATTATTTTAAATAGATAATGTGTAATATATGTGTGTAATTACTGAAGAAATTAGGTTGTTTAGATCTTTGCGTTAAATTAAAAGCTCTCTTTGCAACACTGTATACAAAGAGAGTTTTTGATAAATATTGGGCTATTGGTTTAACAACTTTTTACAAGAGTTCACAATTTCTTGTGTTGTGATTCCGTTCATTTCAAGTAAGCTTTCATACGGTGCGGACTGTCCGAAACAGTCGCGTATACCTATTCGTATCAGTTTTCCTTTACCTTCTTGTGCAATCACTTCGCTGACGGCACTGCCAAGACCGTTTATAATGTTGTGATCCTCCACTGTGACGATTTTGCCAGTTTCTTCGATAGCTTTTTTCACAGCGTCTGTATCCAGTGGTTTTATGGTATGCATGTCAAGCACTTTTACACTTATACCCTGTGACTTTAGCTCGTCATGTGCTTTAATGGCAAGGCTCATAACATCGCCGTTTGCGATAATAGTGACATCTTTTCCGTCGCGAAGGGTATATGCTTTACCTATTTCGAACTCTTCTGTACCATCATAAATGCAAGGCACAGCATCACGGGTAAAGCGTAGGTAAACTGCACCGTACAGCTCAGCTGCCTTACGTACCAGCTTTCGTGTGGAGTAGTAATCACATCCCATCAGAACAGTCATGTTTGGGATGGTCCTTAGTATGCCCATGTCTTCGATACCTTGATGGCTGGCTCCATCGTTTGCAGGGGTCAGCCCACCGTGCGAGCAAGCTATTTTTACGTTTAGACCGGTGTAGCAAATCTCTTGGCGAATTTGCTCGCACATTCTCATGCTACCAAACACAGCATATGTAGAAACAAATGGTATCTTACCACAGGTGGAAAGACCTGCTGCCACACCGCAGGCATTTTGTTCGGCAATACCTACATTGACGTACTGCATGGGTAGCTCTTTTGAAAAATCAGTAGTTTTGCAAGACTTGCCTATATCACAATCCACAACGTATATAGCAGAATTCTCACGACCCAGCTCTAAAATTTCGTCACCATATGCATCTCTTGTAGGAGCTGATTTATTTTCTATCATAACGTAGCCTCCTCAATCTCTTTTAATGCAATGCGAAGTTCTTCATCGTTTGGTGGTGTGCCGTGCCATGACACAACATTTTCCATGAAAGAAACACCTTTACCTTTTACAGTTTCTGCAATAATGCAAGCAGGTTTTGTGCTGTTACTGTTTTTGATTTCTTCAAATACGTTTAGTATCTCAGAGATGTTGTGTCCGTCTATTGAGTATACATCACACCCAAATGCCGCAAATTTTGCATGAAGATCGCCAAATGGCATGATTTCATCGCACGTGCCGTCGCATTGAAGGTTATTTTTGTCCACTATTATCACAAGATTACAAAGCTCATACTTTGCAGCAGATTGGACAGCTTCCCATATCTGCCCCTCATTTGTCTCTCCGTCACCTATCATGGAAAACACTCGGTAGTCTTTTTTGTCTCTTTTACCTGAAATAGCCATTCCAACTGCAACGCTTAAGCCTTGGCCGAGAGAGCCTGTGGAGATATCAATACCGGGACATTTTTTCATGTCGGGATGACCTTGTAAAATTGAGCCTTCGTTACGAAGGGTGTCAAGTACGCTAACATCAAAATATCCACGTAGTGCAAGACAAGTGTATAGCACAGGGCACACATGACCTTTTGAGAGAACAAACCTGTCCCGGTCTTCCCATTTTGGGTTTTGGGGATCTATATTAAGTTCATCAAAATAAAGTACCGTCATGATATCAGCAGCAGAAAGAGATCCGCCCGGATGACCGGATTTTGCGTTGTGAATCATTTTCAAGAGTGTGGTTTTTACTTCTTTGGATTTTTGAAAAAGTGTGTTACTTTTACTCATGTTCTGCTCCTATTTCATCATGCTGTAAATTTGCTCATACCCGGAAGCACCGATTTTGCATATGGGAACCTTTATGTCGCCGTGCTTCAAAAGGCTCATGGAAATTTGCGCAAAAGCAATAACATCAACTTCTTCGGCCAGCTTATAAAGCTCGGCATTCACCATTTCGTCATGTTTTTCGCGATCGCCTGCAAAAAGAACATCAAAAGCACCCTCGGCTACACGGCTTATTATTTCCACTTCTTTTCCCATTTCTTTAGCTTTTGCCTCAATAACTCTGGCAATGGCTAAAGGGCTGGTAGGAAGTGTGGCAAGAATACCTATTTTTTTTCCGCTTTCTACGGCCAGTTGGGCAACAGGCTCTTCAATATTTAATATAGGAATATTCAAAAATGGTCTTATCATTGCAGTGGCCTCGTTCACGGATGTACATGTAACCAATATAGCATCTGCACCGCTTTTCTCGGCCATTTGTGCATATGCAAACATTTTTGTACACACATCAGGTGTCACACCACCTTTTTCCAGCGTTTCTTTTATCAAGCTACTATCGGAAATGCTGTACATTTCAAGGTCGTCTTTGCTTTCGACAAATGGCTTGCCAAATGGCTTGAAGATAGCATCCACATAAATGTCTCCGGTATTGATGGTGTAAAGCTTTTTCATGATAGACTCCTTTATAAAAAAATTTAATTTACCAGCTGCTTAGGATAGTATTTTGAAAAAACAAGCATATAAAATCGCCTCAAAGAGGCGATAGTGTAGATTACTAATTTAAGATAAAACAACAGAGCCAAAGTCGTCGTTATATTGCTCGCAATAAACAGATACAGCATCGAAAGTGGCACCTTCAGGAAGATTGATGGTGAGCTCGCCGTTTTCATAAGCGCCTTCCAGCTTTTCTGACACCATTTGTGTCGGCTCGAATTCACCACCATCAGGTTTTGTGCCTATGGCGATATATACATCCGGTGCTTTGCCGTCGTAGTTAAAGCCTGTTACAAGTAAAGTGTTATCACTGTACAGCTCAATAACAGCAGAAACATCGTGGGCGCCGTCTGTAATGCTTGCGCTTTTTAGTAGGGTGACTTCTTCAGCGGAGGTAGGCACTGACCCGTCATTGGAGTCGTCGTTCACCTCAGAGTCTGCTGCCGAAGTAGAAGATACGCTTTCAGACGCTGGTGATACAGATGCTGTGCTTTGTTCAGGCTGATTGCCAGAACATCCCACCATAAATATAAGGATGGATATAGATACAATAAATATTAAAGTCGGTTTTAAAAAAGAAAAATGCTTAATTTTCATATTGAACCACCTTTTTGCGAATAATTTACATACAATATACATTTAGTATAAAACATTGTGGATATAATGACATATATATAGTATATAACTTTGCTTTAATATATTTCAAGTATAATATTGATGAGTATTATAATATTGTTTACAGTTGATTTTATTGAAAATGATATTTTTCGTTGATATAATTAGATGAAATATGAGGTACAGTGAGGTGATGCTATATGTTTATGAAAAAATCTGATACGGAATTAGTGGATGAGTATACTGGGAAAATCAAAAAACTGAAAGATGTATTAAAGAAGTGTGATGCTATTATTATTGGAGCAGGGGCAGGGCTTTCTGCTGCTGCAGGACTGCTGTATAGCGGCGAGAGATTTGAAAGACTTTTTCCTGATTTTATTGAAAAGTATCACTTCACTGACATGTACACAGCAGCATTTTATCAGCATGAAACACTGAGAGAACACTGGGGATATTGGTGTCGCCATATTTATCATAATCGATATCATGCACAGCTTAATAATGTATATCCTGAATTGTTATCACTTGTAAAAGATAAAGAATATTTTGTTATTACTACAAATGTCGATCATCTTTTCAGGCTAAATGGGTTTGAAAAACAGCGGATTTTTTATACACAAGGTGATTACGGATTGTTTCAATGTAGCGTGCCATGCCATAAAAAAACATATGATAACGAAGAAATTGTGCATGAAATGGTGAAAAAAGAGGAAAACCTCAAAATACCGCAAGAACTAATTCCATATTGCCCAGTGTGTAAAGAGCCGATGGCGGTGAATGTGCGTAAAGATGGCACGTTCGTGGAGGATGAGGGCTGGCATGAAGCTGCCGATAGATATGAAAGTTTTATAAGAG
>CAYIZZ010000100.1:0-9136 GCA_964367945.1 uncultured Oscillospiraceae bacterium
AAAATTGAAAGGGGTACTTATTATGTCAATGATCGGAAAACAAGTTTCAGACTTTGCAGTTCAGGCTTTCTTGGAGGGCGAGTTCAAAGAAGTAACCAAGAAAGACATCATGGGTAAATGGAGCATTTTCTTCTTTTATCCTGCCGACTTCACTTTTGTTTGCCCCACCGAGCTTGAAGACCTAGCCAATAAGTATGAAGACTTCAAAGGTGTTGGATGCGAGATTTACTCTGTTTCTTGCGACACACATTTTGTGCACAAAGCATGGCACGACACTTCCGACACCATCAAGAAAATCCACTATCCAATGCTAGCAGATCCCACCGGCGCACTGGCTCGTGACTTCGATGTAATGATTGAAGCAGTAGGCCTTGCAGAGCGTGGCACATTTATTGTGAATCCCGAAGGCGAGATTGTATCTTACGAAGTGCTTGCCGGCAACGTTGGCCGTAACGCAGACGAGCTTTTCCGCAGAGTTCAGGCGTTGCAGTTTGTTGCTAGCCACGGCGACGAGGTTTGCCCTGCAAAATGGACACCTGGCGCAGAAACCCTAAAACCCAGCCTTGATTTGGTTGGCCAACTGTAATTTCATCTCCTTCATAACTATATTTACCTAACAAAACCCCTCATCTAAAAACGATGAGGGGTTTTTATTGACGCCGCAATTAGTGCTTTACCGGCCGTCCTACAGTGCTACTTGATATGTCATGGCACGCCCTTGCACGTCTCGATTACTATAATCAAACAATACAGCGCACTCTTTTCTTTCAGCTTTTTCATTTTCGTGTACACACGGCATTTTAAACGGAAACACTTCTATATGCAACTGTTTCAACAGCTGTTTTGCTTCTTTTCCTTCAAAGCTTGGCAGATACTTTCTAATATTCTCCTGATTTTGATAAAACTCCAGCACACGGCTTCGATTCGGCCTGCTTCCGTCCACCTTTATCCAGTCGGGCATACTGCGTGGTTTTTCATGCAGCGCCATGTCATATCGGCACATCCACTCCATCTTTTCACTCAGCATATCATTTTGCACGCTTGCAAAATCTCCCAAAAGCTGATACTGCCCCACTTTTGACAACGGCCTTTGAAAACACCCGTTTTCTCTGTAAAACTCTGCCAGTTTCTTCCAAAAACTAAACAAATCATCGAACTTTTCTTGCATATACGCCACTGTATGTGTGAAGCGTCCGCTGTTGTAATAAAGCTCGATCATACACTCCACATCTTTCAGCTGGCACAACTGCTCGTACGAAATCCACTTGGTACTCAGCACTTCAAAAGGTGCTTTTTCCCGATACACCAGCTGATATTCTTTCGCCTTTTTTTCCATCTCGCTACCGGCAAGCACCTTCAAAAATCCCAGCTGCAGCTGATGTGGGTTTTGCTGTGCCACTTTGTTGAACGAGCGCACAAACGCGTCATAATCTTCATGCGGTAGGCCTGCTATCAGGTCTAAATGCAGATGAATATTTTTATTTTCTTTCAGCCGTCTCACGTTTTCAAACAGCTTTTTTTGGTCTTTAGGCCGATGAATTTCCTCTATCGTATCCTCGTTTGTGCTCTGCACACCTATCTCAAACTGAAACAGACCTTTGCGCACTTTTGCAAGAAATGAAAGGCTTTCTTCGCTCAGCGCATGCCCCATCATTTCAAAGTGAAATCCCGTCTCGCCGTTATCATTTTCGGCCAAAAACTTCCAAATCTCAAGCGCGCGCTTTTCGTCACAGTTGAATGTCCTGTCCACAAACTTCACCATGTGCACTTTTGCGTCTAAAAACTGCATCAGTTCGTCTTTCACCTTACCAATGCTCTTATATCTCACCGCTATGTTTGCGCCCGACAAGCAGTAACTACACCTGTATGGACACCCACGCATACTCTCATAATACATGGTTCTGTGTTTCACATCACAAAGATCATCATACGCAAACGGCAAGCTTTCTATGTTTGGCAAAACAGGCGGTATATCACACTTTATTTCGTTTTCACCACACCAATACCCCGGTATTTTATCTGCATTTTCACCGCCATTTACGGCATTTATATAGTGCAGTATGTTTTCTTCGCCTTCACCTTGCATCACGCCATCAAAAAAGGCATATCTACGCAAAAATACATCAGGGTGTGCGTCTGCTTGCGGTCCGCCCGCCACCAGCTTTGCTATAGGTTTCACCGCGCGCAAATCACGCCCCAGCTCGCACATCATCTCAACATTCCAAATATAACACGAAAAAAAGTACACATCGCCATTTTCTTCATACAGGCTACGCAGTACTTCTTCACTTTTATGGTTTATGGTGTATTCCAGCAGTTTAACGTCTACCTTGTGCGCTGTTTTTGCCACCGCAGCAAGGCTACGTGCGGCAAGATTTGTATGCATATACTGTGCACCCAATGCCAAAAATACCAGTTTCATTTTTCCACCTTTATCGCCTTATACAGATAAAAAAAACAGCACTTCCCAGTGCCGCAAAACCTACACACGTATTCTATGCTATCATATCAAATACTCAGATATATCCTGCAAAAAGTCTTTCACTGCAGCTTCATCATCTTCATGTATTTGTAATGTAATCACATTTGCCAAGTTCAAGCTGAAAATCCCAAGAATACTCTTAGCATCCACAACATACTCGTCAGCTTTCAGCTCTATGTTGAACGGCGCTTTTGTCGCAGCCGACACAAACAACTTCACATCATCAATACTGTTCATTTTAATTTTCTTTTCAGTCACTATAGACCACCTCCTGTTTTAATCATTCAAAAGTCATATATTTCAAATAGATGAGTTTTATCTTCTACTATATAATAATACCAATAATTTCAAAAAAATCAAGGTTGTTTTCACATTATGTTATTGTAAACTTAATTTTTTGTACAAATTTTATTGTTGCATGATATTTGATTGATAATTTATAATTATATCATAATATTCTTTAACGTCAATACATTAAAAAGGGCTATCAAATATGAAGCAAATCATAAAGCATGCGGTTTTTCCTTTTATGATTCTCACATCTTTATTTGTTTTTGTTTTGTTTTTTCTACTTTACGGCTGGCTCGGCTTGCCTCTGGGCATATTTTCTGTGTTTTGTTTGGCCTGCCTGTTTAGCTTTGTCATGCTACATTTCAGTCTTTGGCGACCAAAAGGCAAATATACTCGTCCTAGGTTTCATGCACGCTTTCGCCGCAAAAAGATAAACGCCATGAAAAGCTTTGCCCATAAAAAAAGAGAGCTTATTTCTCATTTAGAGCCCGAGGATGTATTCATCACATCAAATGACGGCCTGCGCCTACACGGCATTTATCTGCCCTCAAAAAACAAAGACGAAAAGCGTTGTGTTCTTTTGGCTCACGGTTACAGCTGGCAGGCTTTGCAAATGACCGAATACGCCTTGTGGTGGCAAGAAAACTATGGCGTGAATGTTTTAATGCCCGATGCACGTGCCCACGGCGAAAGCGACGGCAGATACATCGGCATGGGCTGGCCCGAGCGCTTTGATATACACAGTTGGTGCGAGTGGCTGATATCCCGACATGGCTCAGATTGCACGGTTATTTTGCACGGCATTTCTATGGGTGGTGCCACCTGTGTACTTGCCGCCGGCGAGCGTCCCATGCCTGAGGTAAAGCTTTTGATAGAAGACTGCTGTTTCAGCAACGCCTATGAAGAGCTCGCCTTCCAGCTTTCAAACGACTTTAACTTGCCCGCCTTTCCTTTTTTACCTTTGGCCGATATTTTCTGTAATATTTGTGCAGGATATCGCCTTTCGGATGTTCGTGTAGATAAAAAAGCTGAAAATATCCACATTCCCACCATTATAATACACGGCCTTGGTGATACTTTTGTTCCTCCGCATATGGCCGAATGCATATACAACGCTGTTGCCGGCACTGAAAAAAAGCTGATTTACATCAAGGATGCCGAGCACATCGAAGCCTTCTGGAAAGATCCATGCGGCGAAATCAGCAGCACCATTAAAGAATATATATCACAATATTTACCCTCATAGAATTTTTATGTTTTTTTATTGTATATTTTCTTGACATATTTATGTGATATAGTTATTATAATAACGATGTATTTATAGTCATTTTCCACATATTTCTTGCATTCATATATTTGATATCAAAATTTTAGGAGGCATATCTGTATGAAGAACTTGAAAGTAAGCCTAAAACTGGCAATTTCCTTCGGCTTAGTCCTTGCAATTTTCGTCTTGGCCATCTTTTTCTCAGTTGTCAGTTTAAATGGTATCCGAGGCGATCTTAACGCATACTACGAAGGGCCCTATGTCACACGTGCATTGTCCATCGAGGCACTCAGCCTTTTTGAAGAACAGCAAAAAGGTATGCTTCAGGCCATAGCTTATCCCGAAATATCTGATAAAGAGATGGCTTTTGCCGATATCGCTGCTACCGACACTGAAATATTAGAACATTTAGCGACTATCCAAACCGGTGTAGCGTCTTCTGAAGAAGCTTCAGCACTGGCTGATGACTTAATCGATATATATACCACGGTCTCCAACCACTCATCTACTGTGGGCAATATGGCTTTTGCCGGCCAAACAGATGAAGCCCTTGCTTATCTTGCTGAAAACAGCACCCCACTGTGGGAAGAAGCCGAAGCAAAGTCTGACGAGCTGATAGAAATGTTAGGCACTCGCAGCACCGAGCTTGTCGAAGCCACAGACCTCGCCGCACAAAACACCGGCCTGTTAATGGTTATTTTAGGTTTTATCAGCTTGGTTATTGGTATTGTGCTGTGCATCCTCACTGTTAAAAATATCACCAAGCCTTTGCGTGAGATTGAGGGCGTTGCCAAAGAAATAGTAAGCGGCAATATAGACGTTGAAATCACATACCAGTCCAACGACGAGATGGGTAGTCTGGCCAACAGTATTCGTGATCTCACATATCGTATTTCTTCCATCATAGGCGACTTGAACGGTGGCCTGAAAGCACTCAGCGAAGGCGACTTCACTGCTGAGTCCAAGCTGTCGTATGATGATTATCCCGGCGGATTCCTTACCCTTCGTCAAAACATGGAAGCCACCATCCTAAAACTATCCGACACCATCCACAGCATCAGTAATGTTTCCGAGCAAGTAGCCACAGGCTCCGAGCAAGTGGCAAATGGCTCGCAGTCTTTGGCACAAGGCTCTACCGAGCAGGCCTCCAGCATTGAGGAGCTTTCCGCCACCATTGCCGAGGTAGCCGACAAAGTCAGCACAAACTCTGTTTTGTCGAACTCCACCTCTGAGGCCATCTCAAACACCGGCTTTAAAATCCAAGAATGCAACAACCAAATGGAACAGCTCAATGCTGCCATGGGCGAGATCAAAACATCTTCACAAGACATCAGCAAAATCATTAAAACCATTGATGATATTGCTTTCCAGACAAACATCCTTGCTTTGAACGCCGCTGTAGAGGCTGCACGTGCAGGCACTGCAGGCAAAGGCTTTGCCGTGGTTGCTGAAGAGGTTCGCAACCTTGCCAGCAAGTCTGCCGAGGCCGCCAGCAACACCAACGTACTGATTGGCAACTCTATCCAGTCTGTAAACAACGGCACAGCTTTGGCAGAAGAAACAGCCAATTCCTTGGCTAGCATAGTGGAAAGCACTGCAACTATTGTAGATTCCATCACACAAATTGCCACTGCCACAGACGAGCAAACAGAGGCTCTAAACCAAATCAGCGATGGCGTCGGTCAAATCTCCGGTGTAGTTCAGGCAAACTCTGCCACATCTGAAGAAAGCGCCGCCGTCAGCGAAGAGATGTCAGGCCAAGCCGGCATTTTGAAAGACCTTGTTGGTCAGTTCAAGCTACGCGGTGTCACAAGATCCATCCCCATGGAGTCTGCTGTGCACACCCCGTACATTGACGACAACTTTGCAGATCCCGCCGCTCCCAATATGCAGTCGGCTCCGGCTATTCCAATGCCTTCCATTCCTGTGGCAAACCCCAACGACATCATTTTCTAATTAATGCTTTAAACAAACGCACCCACTTACCTCGGTAAATGGGTGCATTTTAATACAACATACAAAATCGATATCTTAGGCGGTGTCATTAAAATGAAAATAAAAAACCAATATACTTGTGCTTTACTTTTATCTATGGATTTACTTGGCGGCAAATGGAAAATGCGCATATTATGGCACATTTTACACGGTGACAACAGGTTTTCCCTACTGCAAAAAGGCATTCACGACATCACGCACAAAATGCTGGTAACCCAGCTGAAAGAACTTGAACAAAGCAAAATCCTGATAAGAACTGTTGTGTGTGAAAAGCCATTAAACGTGGTATATTCTTTATCCACCGAATACACCGGCCTTATCCCTCTTGTTGAGGGTTTCTGCAATTTTTCCAAAGAATACGCCACCAAAAATGATATATCACTTGAAGATACATAGGTACAAAAAAGTACGTTATTGTTTACTTTAGTATACATGATATAATTAAGATATACCAAAAAGGAGGCAATAACTATGAATTATCCAAGAGCATTTTCTCATATCGGTTTATCCGTACCAAACTTAGAACAAGCATTGAAATTTTACAGCGAAGTGATGGGATGGTATGTCGTGATGCATCCCTCTACCATTAAAGAAGAAAACACTTCCGCCATCGGAATTATGTGTGAGGAAGTATTTGGCAAAGGTCACGGCGACTTTAAAATTGCACACATGGTCACTTCTAACTCAATCGGAATAGAGTTGTTCGAGTTTTCAGACAACGATAAACAAAAACAGCCATTCCAATTCAAAAACACCGGCCTTTTCCATTTTTCTGTGCAGGATCCCGACATTGAAGGCCTGATAGAAAAAATAGTGGCACACGGTGGCAAGCAGCGCATGCCCATCAAGGAATATTACCCAAACGAAAAACCTTACAAAATGTGCTATGTTGAAGACCCGTTCGGCATTGTTTTCGAGATTTACACTCACAGCTATGAAGTAACATATTCTAAAGGCGCATATTAATATTCATTCATGCCACAAGCAAGCAAGATAAACAAAAGCTCCCACCCTGTTTATAGGGTAGGAGCTTTACTTATGCTATGTTTTACTCGTATTCCACTACGTCCACAAGATGCTCCAGCATTTTCGCTTGTTCTTCCATGCCTTTCACACTTTGGCTTGCAGCCACAATCGGAATCCATTTTTCCACGTACTGGCGTGCAGTATCGCTTTTCTTGCAGAACAGTTTCAGATACTTTTCGCCCAGCTCTTTTTTGCCTTCAAGATAGAACAGCAGATATGTTCTTGCCACATCGGCCGAGGCATTACCCTGTGTCACGTGCGACCAGTCAATCACATGATAGTCGCCGTTTGCATCAATAATAATATTTTCAGGGTTGAAGTCACCGTGGCAGATTTTTTTATGCTTTGGCATAGACTCCAGACGAATCATCAGCTCGTACCGTATGGTGGCATCAAACGCTGTCTGTGAGATTTTCATGGTCATTTTGTCAATCAGCTTGTTCAGCAATGGCTCACTTTTAGCGTGTATAGACATTTGTATATCCACAAACAACGACAGATACTCATCCATCTTATCGGGGTTTTTCTCCATCAAAGCGGCCAGTGTTTCGCCTTCGATAAACTTGCTGACAATAGCCCATTTACCGTCGATTTTCTTCACTTCCACAAGATGCGGAACTTTAATGCCTGCTTCAATAACCCTTGCTTGGTTCAGAGACTCGTTCAAAATAGCCGAAGTTTTAAAACTTTCATCGAACATTTTAATGATATTATCGCCGTCACGGTAGATAGTTTTATTCTTACGTTTTGCAATTACATCCATTATTTAGCCCCCTTTTTTCCGTAGTATACACTAATATACATCTCACGCATTTCGCTCATCAGCGGGTAGCGTGGGTTTGCACCGGTGCACTGATCATCAAACGCTTGCTCTACCATCTCGTCAAGACGATCCATAAAGTCTTTTTCATCAATGCCATAATCTTTAATGCACGGTTTGATATCCAGTTTAGCTTTCAGTTTTTCGATCTCATCAATCAATTTTTGGCAAAGTTCTTTGTCGTCTTTGCCTCTCAGGCCGATAAAGGATGCAAGCTCGGCATATCTTTCAGCCGCATGCGGATATTTATACTGCGAGAATGCGCCCATTTTTGTGGGGCAATCGCTCATATTGAACTTGATAACTTCGCAAATCAAAAGTGCATTCGCTATGCCGTGAGGCAGGTGATGGAAAGCACCCAGCTTGTGAGCCATGGAGTGGCATATTCCAAGGAATGCATTTGCAAACGCCATGCCTGCAAGTGCGGACGCATCCGCCATTTTCTCACGTGCCAACGGGTCGGCCGCGCCATTCTCGTATGCCGAGGGCAAGTTCTCAAACACTAGCTTTGTAGCTTTCAGGGCAAAGCCGTCGGTGTATTCGCTGGCCAGCATGGAAGCATATGCTTCAAGGGAGTGTGTCAACACGTCTATACCGGAGGCCGCAGTCAGCGATTTCGGCATGTGCATCATCAGATCGGCGTCTACAATAGCCATGGACGGCAGCAGTTCATAGTCAGCCAAAGGATATTTCACACCTGTGGTCTCGTCGGTGATAACGGCAAACGGTGTTGCCTCACTGCCTGTGCCTGCTGTGGTGGGAATAGCCACAAAGTTTGCCTTCACGCCAAGTTTCGGGAATCCATGGATACGTTTTCTGATATCCATAAAGCGCATGGCCAAATCATAAAAGTCAGCATCAGGATGCTCATACAGTGTCCACATGATTTTTGCGGCGTCCATGGCGCTACCGCCACCAAATGCTATGATGCAATCAGGCTCAAAGCTCTGCATAGCGCTTGCGCCTCTTTTTGCGCTTGCAAGTGTGGGATCAGGCTCCACTTCAAAGAATGTTGTATGTGTGATATCCATGCCATCCAGCAGCTCTTCCACCACTTTAGAGTTACCATTTTTATAAAGGAACTCATCGGTAACAATAAACACACGTTTTTTATTATACACATCTTTCAGCTCTTGCATGGCAATAGCCAAAGATCCTCTTTTAAAGTATACTTTTTCCGGGGTGCGCAACCACAACATGTTTTCTCTCCTCTCGGCAACGGTTTTTGTGTTGATAAGATGTTTCACGCCAACAT
>CAYIZZ010000101.1:0-9045 GCA_964367945.1 uncultured Oscillospiraceae bacterium
GATGACGCCGAAAGAGGTGCGTTACCTGCAGCCTGAGGGTTATTCCCAGAGACCTGCTGCTTTTATCTCTTCAATATTTGCAAGATGCTCATCGTATGATGCTTCAAAATAAAACTCTTTGTTCATGTCGGTGACAAAAAACAGGTAGTCTGTTTGGGCTGGTTCTACTGCTGCTTGTATGGCGGCGATACCGGGATTGCAGATAGGCCCTGCTGGCAGTGCCGGGGTGGTGTATGTGTTGTAGTAGTCGTTGTATCTGTCTACATCACCTGTGATGAAGGGCTTTATGGCGCCTTCCACGTAGTTTATGGTCACGTCGCTTTGCAGCTGCATTCCTTGATTTAGGCGGTTGTGAAAGACTGAAGACACCAGTGACATCACTTCCACTCCGAACGATTCTTTCTCTATCATGGATGCGAGCGTTAGTATTTCATTCACTGTGTATCCTGACGCTGCTATCTGTTCACGCAGTGTTGAGTCTATGCGTTGCTCGGTGGTATTCAGCATGGTACGTATAATATCGTCTGGGGTAGCTGTGGTGGCGAACTCATATGTTGCGGGAAACAAGTACCCTTCCAGTGTAAAGCATCGGTTCACGTCCGGGGTTATTTCCCCTATCAGTGAATATGCGCTGTAGTCAACCTCTTGGGTGGCTGTTATCCATTCATCTATTGTGCATATACCCATTTCTTCCAGTGTCAGGCCGATACGCGCTAGGGTATACCCTTCTGGCACTACCAGGGTGAATGTATCTTGCTGTGTGCCACCGGCTGTAGAATTTGCGCTTTGCGATGTCGACGACGGCGCTATCACTGAAGATATTTCAGGCGTGCTAGTACTTGTATCTATGCTTGCGCTATTTACCGGCTCGCTGTCTGCAACTGTTGCACATCCACTTAGTATCATTACAAAAATCAGCAAACAACTGACTATTTTTTTCATTGTATCTCCTTTTTTATGTATCATATTTGTGACAATTTCCGTCGCCACACAAGATTAATTTTCAGATAATAACGATGTTTATTGTACCATATTTGTTTATCACGGTCAAAAACTGTATAATATATAATTAAGAAATAAAAGGCTTTTGCCGGATATGCGAGGATAGCATGGCACCTATACGTGTATTGCAGATTGTACCCGCCATGGATATGGGTGGGCTGGAAACATTCATCATGAATGTCTACCGCCATATTGATCGTACTAAAATTCAATTTGACTTTTTATATCATTATACTCGCCCTTGTGCTTATGACGAAGAAATTCTTTCTTTAGGTGGGCGCATTTTCAAGCTACCTGTTCGTGAAGATAACCGATTTTTTAGCTATTTCAAGGACCTTGACCGCTTTTTTGCCCAGCATCCCGAATACACTATCATTCATGGCCATTATAGTGGCTTTGGCGTTTTTTATAACCACTACGCTAAAAAACATAATGTTCCCACACGTATTTCACACAGCCACAACACCAATACCGAAAAAAGCCTGACGGGATTTATTGATGCTTTCCTTTCTTTTTTTTGCAGGTTTGGGTTTACGCATAGGTTTTCTTGTGGCGTGAATGCCGGCAAGGCACTCTACGGCCGACGTGACTTTACAGTATATCAAAACGGTGTCCAAACCCAGCGTTTTATATACAACGCCGAGCTGGCAAATACCACTCGTAAAAAATGGAACATCCCCGCACAGGCTGTTTTATACGGTCACATAGGGCGCTTCACTCAACAAAAAAACCATGACTTTTTACTGGATATATTTGCTGAACTATTAAAAAACCAACCCGATGCACGTCTTATTTTAGCCGGTGGCGGCCCTCTTGAAGAAAAAGCAAAAGAAAAAGTGAAAACGCTGGGGATAGACTCATATGTCATTTTTGCCGGCTTGCAAAAAGATACACCGGCTTTATACAGCGCCATGGATTGTTTTTTACTCCCCTCACTTTTTGAGGGCTTGCCTGTTGTTTTGATAGAGGCTCAGGCGGCCGGTCTTGCTTGCTTTGTGTCAGACACTGTTGCAAAAGAAGCCGCCATCACAAACAGCGTACATTTCTTGCCGCTTGATATCGGTGCAGCCGGCTGGGCAAAGAAAATCGTTTCGTCTTCACTTACTCGCGCAGATAACATGCAAAAGATAAAAGATGCAGGCTATGATATTGCCACATGTGCACAAAACTTATCAGATTTTTATTTATCAGAGTATTCTAAACATAACCCACACACCACATAAATTCATTGACTTTTTTCACACTGTGCTATATTATCATATAAGGAAATTACTTTTTCCGGATTTCATTCACTACAATTAAATATCATGCTTACAAGTGGGCGGTTTTCACACCGCCTGAAAAGGGAAACAGGTGCAATTCCTGTGCGAGCCCGTCGCTGTAACAAAGGATATACCGCAAAAACCACTGACTGTATAGTTGGGAAGGTGCGGTAAAGGTATCACCTTTGAAGCCAGAAGACCTGCTTGTAGCTATTTTCATCAACGGCCACGTGGAACTGGCGGTTGTGCACTTGTAATTCTTGTGCCTGCCGCTTTTGTGGCAGGTTTTTTGTTGCATCATGCCGGGTTCACAAACCAGACATCGTGTATATATTATTGCTAAAAAACAGGAGGAAACAATGCAAAATTCATCAACAAAAAGTAAAAAAGTACTACTCGGTGTACTAGCCCTTGTGGTACTGGTAGCCATTTTAGGCAGTGTATACTGGTTTACCCGTCCCGATACCGTATCCGGTGATAAAACCATCGAAGTAACCGTGATTACCGAAGAAGACCAAAGCGAGGTACATGTTTTAGAAACTACCGAAGAATATCTGGGCGATGTCCTGCTGGAAAGTGGACTTGTAGAAGGTGAACAATCCGAGTTCGGTCTATTCATCACAACAGTGGCCGGCGTCACAGCCGACGACAGCCTACAGCAGTGGTGGGCAGTGACCAAAGAAGGTGCATTCCTTGAAACAGGCGCCGACACCACACCCATTGCCGATGGCGACAAGTTCGAGTTCACATTGACTACAGGATATGAATAAACCCGGCTTACTCTCAGAAATATCACCGAGTGCACCTCACCAAAGGAAGGCCGCTATGAAGCATACTGATGTTGCCAGAACTGTAGCATACACAGGGATATTTGCCGCTATAATGGTTATATCCCAAGTGGTGATGTCCGGCCTACCAAACATCGAGCTTGTATCACTTTTAGTTATTGTATATACTATATATGACAGTCGTCTTGCCAAAGCTTCCATTGCAGTTTTTGTGCTTGTTCAAGGTTTGCTATACGGTTTTCATATGTGGTGGGTGGCGTATTTATACGTATGGTATGTTCTTCATTTTGCTATATTAGCCACCAAAAAACATGCCTCGCCGCTTTTTTGCGCTGTTGTCTCCGGATTTTTCGGGCTGGCTTTCGGCACCATGAGTGCCTTGCCTTATTTTCTCAGTGGCGGCTTCGGCGGCGGGCTATCTTACATCATTGCAGGCATTCCCTTCGACATACTGCACTGTATAGGAAACTTTTTTCTCGCACTTTTTCTTTTCAAGCCTTTATGCTTTGTCTTTGGCAAGCTACCAAAAAGTCATATTTGATATGTTAGCATTAAAATGTGATGTCTTATCAATGAAAGGATGAAAAACATGCGAAAAGTAGTTGTTTACATTGCAATGAGTCTTGATGGTTATGTTGCCGATAAAACCGGTGGTGTGGAGTTTTTACAAGGTGATGGCAGCACCGCCGAGAGCATGGGTAGCTTTGAAGAGTTTTTCAATACGGCAAGCGATGTTGTGATGGGCTACACCACTTATCACCAGGTTATCACCGAGCTTGCACCCGATAGCTATCCATACGCAGGCAAGAAAAGTTATGTTTTTACAAGGAAAAATCCCGAAGATCTCGATGCCAAAGAAGATGTATTTTTCATAAACGAAGATATAAAAACCTTTATTCAAAAGCTGAAAGAAAACAGCGATGACGGCGTTATTTGGATAAATGGTGGCGCATCCATTGTAAACAGTGTGCTGAAGTCTCGTCTTGCCGATGAGATAGTCGTCTCGGTGATTCCAACTATATTAGGCGGTGGCACGCAGTTATTTCAAGACACCGGGGATGAGCTGAAGTTAAAGCTTGTGTCTACGCTTTCATACAACGGTATCACAGACTTAAAATACGTTATGCGCTAAATATGCTAGATATTAAAATAAATGTCACCACTATGATTATAGCGGTGACATTTATTTTTTGCATTATTTTACGGCATTATCTCCGCCGTTTTCAGTTCCGATATCGAAGATATATCAACTTCCAATATCTCGCCGGTAAAGCTTACGTTTGCTGTGGCTATTTTATGCCCTGTTTCCATTTGAGAGGCAAAAAAGCTCAAGTCGGAATCCTCACCAAAAATACTCCAGCTTCTAGCTGGCTCTTCAAACTCTTTGCCACCCGTAGCATCAAAAAAAGCATGCTCTAAGTCTTTTGTCATTTTATCCAGTATCTCAGACGCATTATCCAAGGCTTTCATGATTTCTTTCGGATCATCAGATAAATTTGACAGTCCTAAAGCTTCTGTATTTAATGAATGTAGCGGATTCTCAAACACTTCTGAGGCTAGGCCGCCCGATAACTTGTCAAACTCATCTGCATGATATTGAGATCTGCCAATGGTGAAATCAGCATAGTCCTCGGCAATACTTTGCTTATAGTTATGCAAGTAAACTTCGGCTGTTTCTTTTGTCATATTTGGCTCGCTATGAGGGGCGTCGCCGCTTATATAATTTTCAAGCTCTGCTATTTTCCCCATTGTAAACTCTAGTTTTGATTTATGGTAGTCTATTTGGTCCGAAATCGTTTTAAGATCATTTCGCTGGCTACCTAGCGACATTTCAGCAAACTCTGCTTTGGTATGAGCGCCCCATTTATCGCTTTGCACCATCTCCGAATTTTCATAGTCGATAATCGGCTCTTTGTCTTTTGCTTTAGTGGTCTTACTTTCTTTTAGCAGTTCTTGTGCTTTCTCGCTCAGTTCCACTACATCAAAATTTTGCCTGTTTGCTACACTTGCGTTAATCTGATTTATTACGTTTTGTAGGCTTGAGTTTTGCATTTGTGGCTTTAATATACTTTGATTATTCATATTTTGTATTATCACAGACATAACTCACCCTTTCATCACTCACTTTATATAAAAGTTATCGTCATATTTTTGAAAAACTTGAGTTATCATTACTATTGATAAAGCGCCCATATACCACATTATACATCAGAAATATTTTCATTTCTCACTTGCTTTATCTATTACTTTCTGCATCTGTGTTTCCCAGCGCAGGTATTTTTTTGCATATTCTTGCAGATATTCAGCACATTCATCTGCAGAAATCCCCTGCGCAAACTCCACCACTTTAGATATATCTATCGGTGTATCATCGTTTGAAAATAATAAACAACACTGCGCCACGTCTTTTGCCGCTATGTCCTCGCACGCATACACAAACGGAATCCCACGTGCTATATACTCACGTATTTTCAGCTCGAAACCCACCGACATTCCCTTGCGATACCAGCCCAGTGACGCCACCGCCACATCACTTTTTGCAATAATATCGGCAAGTGGTTCTCCCGTTTTTGTGCCGTGAAAATGTACATCATCCTGCAAGCCAAGCTCTTTTGCCAGCGCTTGCCACGCTTTGTGCTCTGGGCCATCCCCCACAATATCCAGCACCACTTTTTGTGCACCTTCTGTGGACTTATACTCCGCCATGCCTTTTATCAGCCTGTCATACCCATGCCAAAAAAACATGGACGACACACAAAAAAGACGCAATGTATCGGTTTTTTGTGGTGAAATCCTTTTGGGTATAGTGCTTACGTCCACAGCGTTTGCAAGGCTAATCGCCGGCACGCCCAAGATGTTTTCATCATACGAATATGTAGTGAAAAAGTCTAAATATTTATACAGTTTTTTTCTATACATGCGATCTATACTTAAAAATATCTTTGATGCTACCGTGTTTTCACTTTCCAGTTCTGCATCATACGGCCATGTGGGTATTTCCTCTGCAATCACGACATTTCGCTTTTTCAGTTGCCTCAGCGCACGCAGGTGCAGGCTATCACAAAGTGGTTTTCGGATATAGCACAAATCAAAATCTACATCGGTATACTTTGCCGCGGCCAAAAACGTGTACGCATGGTTTAGGTGTGCAGACAACCCTTTAGGCACATACTCTTTTTTGTCGCGCAGTTTTATCCGCTTGTTTTCATGCAAAAGCCAGCCGCCTTCGTCGTCTATATCAGTGGCCCACACGCTGTGTCCTAAACTTTCAAACGCCGCTATTTGGCTTTTCAGCTTTTTCATCACGCCTACGCTTTCCTGGCTGGTGCGCAGACCACAAAACAAGATATTCACGCAGCTCCCTCCTTCACGGAAAACAGCTTTGCCCATCGTGAGACACACATTATCCGCCACCACACAAACTCACCATTTTGTGGTGCGGCCAAGTGACGTTCAAACCCCTGCATAACTACTTTTTCATTTAAAACAGAGGGAAATACACGGCAGGCATTTTCAAGCTCTGCCCTAAACCAGGCCTCATTTGCACGTATGAAATCCATCTCAGGCGCAGGGAATCCCATCTTGCCATGACGTGCATATATTTCATGCGGCAATATATCTTTCACTGCATCTCGCAAGGCCGACTTGCTCACGCCGTCTTTGATTTTGTATGCAAACGGTAACTTGCGCGATAGCATGGCCAAGTCCACATCCATGAACGGAACTCTGGCCTCGATACTGTGCGCCATCGAATTTCTGTCTTCCAAATGCAACAGCTGGCACAAATGTCCGCTGATATTCTCACGTATATATTCCGATGTGCTTGGAACGGTGTATTGAGCCGAGTCCAGCATCAGTTTTTTCCATCTTTTTTGCGAGAATATTTTAGGTTTTTGCAAGCTGATGTAAACACTATTCAAAAGCCTTGATATATTTTTAGGTAAAAACGCCGCCGCATAGCAAAAAAGCACCACAGAAAACGTCGACACCGGCTGCATTCCCGCACGTGTGGTTTTATATGCCTCTAGCTCTTTTTTAAACAATTTATGATTTTTATTTCGTAGTAGCTCTGTAAAATACACAAGATAAAACTGCGAATATCCCGCCATTTGCTCGTCTGCACCTTGGCCGTCCAGCATAACTGTCAGGTTTTGGCGCTTTGCCTCTTCAAACACGCACCACTGCGAATACGGCGACGAAGACGGCAGCGGCTCGTCCATATGCCAAATCAGCTTGTCCAACCACTGGGTGTCTTTGCTAATATTCGGAAAGATTTTATGGCTTATTGCGTTTGTTTTTTTCAGCACCATGTCGATATATTTTTGCTCATTATACGCTTTTTCTTCATAGCAGGAAGACACCGTGTGTTGCAAAGCTTCCTTGCCTTCTTCCTTCAAAAGCTCATGCACAGCCCCCACTATGGCAGAGGAGTCAATCCCGCCAGACAAGCACGAGCCCACCTGTACATCAGCAAAAAGTCGCAGTTCTACGGCGTTTTTAAACAGTTTTTTGTATTCTTCGCATCCGTCCTCATAGCTACCTTTAAACTCTTCTTTATCCGAAAGTGTGAAATAACACTCAGTTTTTAGTGTTCTGCTCTTCAAGTCAAAGCGCAAGTTATGCCCCGGAAGTAGCTGGGCCACGCCCTCAAATAGTGTGTTTTCACCCTCATCCATCTCACCCAGCACCAAAAATCTTTCAAGGGCCGGCATGCATGCATGCCGCTGGTTTTCCTGCCATAAAAGTAGTTGTTTTATCTCAGACGCAAAAGCAAAATCGTCTTTTTCAAACGTGTAGTAAAACGGCTTTATGCCAAACCTGTCCCTGCTGCAAAACAGCATATTTTTACTGCGGTCATATATACAAAAAGCCCACATGCCGTTAAGATGCTGCACACATTCCTCACCATAGCAGTGATATGCCGCCGCCAAAACTTCAGTATCGCAACTGGTTTCAAACGTGTAGCCTTTTTGCGACAGCTGTTGTTTAAGTTCTAAAAAGTTATATATTTCACCATTGTACGTCAACACATAGTCTTTATAGATAAACGGCTGTGCGCCGGCTTCTGACAAGTCTAAAATCGCAAGCCTGCGATGGCCAAGGGCAAGACCGCCCTCGTAAAAGCTGCCACGTGCATTGGGCCCACGGTAGGCAATCATGTCTACCATCTCTTCAAACTTCGCCTTGTCCACCGTGCTATTTGCCTTTGAAAACCCACAAATTCCGCACATATTTTCTCCTTAGCGCTCTGTTTTCTACGCACCTTTCGGCAAGATAGGTGCTTTGTAGTCCCTTTGGAAAATCCACTTTGCCAAGCTACTGTATTTCGTCTAAAATAAGCTCTGATACATATAAATTCGGGTATTCAGTTTCATGCTTTTTTACAATATTTTCCATTTGTGTTTTGTATGTAGCCGAAGAAAAAACACTGCCTTGTGTTATTTTTTTTGCATCACTGCTTGTCTCACACAGCACCAGCATCCCCTTGCCACACTGTACCAGCACTTCCCCGTCGGGAAACACCAAAATCACCTGGCCCGGCACTGCGCCTACTTGCATTTCTTGCTGTAGCGGTTTTGCTTGCCATATAGTAATTTTCTCGTCGCAAAGCGTAGTATATGCGCCTGGATACGGACGTCCCAGTGCCCTGATAAAGTCATATATCCTATCTGAGGAACGGCTCCAGTCTATCATTCCGTCTTCGGCCGTGCGTTTTGGCAGATACCTGCATTCAGTTTCTTCTTGCACCTGACCTTTTTTCATGGCAAGCGCGCCATTATGATAACTTTTTATCATCATGTCTGCCATGGCGATACCAAACTTTATATAGCTGGTGAAAATATCGTCGGTTTCACTATACGAAAAGCTTTGCATATCGATAACATCACCCGAATCAATCCCCACATCTATCCAAAAAATAGACAGGGTGAAGTTTTCACATCCCAGCATCATTGCCCAGTTTTGCGGGCTACGTCCTCTTCCTTTGCTTATTC
>CAYIZZ010000102.1:0-9013 GCA_964367945.1 uncultured Oscillospiraceae bacterium
GTATTGACGGCGCACAAGAAAGCCTTGACTTGATCGCTGCTGGCGAACAACTTGGTACTGCTGCTCAATTCCCATCTTACCTGAGCATCGTAGGCGTTGAAGCTATGTACACTCACCTGTCTGGCGGCACTATCGAAGAGCAAACCATCTTGGTTGAAACTGCTTGGATCGACGCTGACAACTATGAGCTGTATGACGCTGCTGATCCTTCCTCTTTGACTGCTTAATTTAAAGAGATAAGATCTTAGCTGAAATAGTTTAAGGTATCAGAGGTGTGGCAAATAGCCACACCTCTGTTTTGCTTTTGATGATGCTGATTAAAACATGAAAAAACACCACTTTCTTAAAGCAATAGCTTTTATAGAGAGTGGTGCTTTTTTAGTGTATGAAAAGTAGATGATATAAGTGTACTAGTGTGTCGAGCAAGGCGTTTAATTACATATTATCATCAATATGATTTTTATCATGTTCTTTAAGGTGGCCTTTTTGTAACCGTTTAACAGTATACATGGTAGCATCTGCGGCTATAATCATATCATCGTAATTTGTAAACGTATCATCATGAAATACATATCCACCCGAGAAACTAATAGGTATTCTTTCTCCGTTTGGTGACGTGATATAGGAAAGATCAATCTGTTTTTGTAGTTCTGTAATATGGTTGATGACCTCTTGTCTTGATGTAGCGTGGTGTATAGTCATTACAAACTCGTCGCCACCCATTCGAGATACAATTTTATGTGGTGCAGTGCAATTCTTTAAAATGTCGGCAGCAGTGGTTAGTAAAGCATCTCCATAGTCATGTCCATAGTTGTCGTTTATCGGCTTTAGGTTATCAAGATCTAGTATCAATATAGCCATAATGCCAAAGTCTTCTTTAAACAGCTTGTCCATTTTTTCTCGGAAGGCCCATCGCGTATCCAATGAAGTGAGGTTGTCTATATTTCGCTGGGATCGGAACTCTTCATGCTGATTAAGTTCCTTAGTCATATCAACAATAATACCCCACACCTTACCATCTTCATCGTAAAGCTTTAACTTTAAGTAGTGTATGTGGTCTTCGTGACGAATGAGGTAAATGTCGTCTTCACCATCCAAAGGCGAGTTGAATATTTCTTCTAAGTATTGATTAAACTTTATTCCGGTTGAAAGTATGTCGCTGGTTTCTTGCTTTTGTAGCTGTAAAATGTCACCAAGCTTATTGGTAGCTTTTACTGGTGAGTCATCTTTGCTATATTCAAAAAGTGCTATTGGGATAGTAATATTATGGAAAAGACGTGTGATGCGCATATTAAAGTTGACAAGTCCAATAACCATACTGTTGATGTTTGTGCTTAGGGAAGAAAACTCGGGAGTGTTGTTGATATCAATAACAATATCTAGGTTACCTTTAGATATTTGCTGAACATTATCTATTAAGGTGTAAATAGGTTTGATAATGATATTAGTTAGCAAGAAAGCAATAATTAAAATAATTATTGCAGATGTGAGAGTTAACATTAATGTTAATAAAAGAATATTGTATAAAGCATTGTTATACAAGTCACCTTGGCTGATACTGAAGCTTATAACTAAATTATCAACAGCTTTTGCATAATAATGGAATGTTTCCTTGTCTAGTACCAGGCTACCTACAGCAGTTTGCGATGGCTGCAGGTTTTTTATTTCAGTCATTAACGTAGAGTCGTGAAAGTCGGTTAAAATTTCTTGAGTGAGCGCGTCATAAGCAAAAAAGTAGGTGTTTTCATCAGTGATAAAGGACGACATCACCGATGAAAGCTGAGTGTGCTTTAGCTGGTCTATCAGATGCTGAGGCTCATGCCCTAGCTGAATCATAACGTCTTTGTCTTCGTTCCATACGATAACATATTGAATTAATTTTTGGGTGGCAGTGTTTGGAACTAAATCTTGAGCCATTTCTAAATCTCTATCTTCCAGCATAGGTGTGAAATAACCAATTTGTTCACCGTCATCAAACGAAATACCATAGTATTCGGGGTTTGTGCCGGCAAATATGGTGCCTGTTTCATCAAAAAAATGGATTTCTTCAAACAATAACAGGTCCATATACTCGTGCAAGGCATCTATGTCATACATTAACTCAGGGTCATATTCCAAAATATGCGACATGATGTTTGCTTTTGCAAGATACTCATCTTTCAATTTTTCAGTCATTTCGAGGTTGAGCGAATTATTATAAACCACTCTTTCCATAATTTGATCAATTTTTGATTCAGAGTCGGCATAAAAAGAATTTTTCGATAAGCCTATTTGAATGAAATAACTGATAAAAAACGAAAGAATAGCACTTATAATAATGGCAATGGCTAAACGTTTTATAATAATGGTTTTCATTTGGCATCCTCTTGATGAATGAAAGTGATATCATGTAAAAGTTAAAAAATTTTATACAAAGTCGTTAAATATGAATATGAAAAGTGTAATATTTAGACTTTGAAATTAATCTATTAATAATATCAATTTTAAATGTAAAATTCAATAGAATTAAAAAGAAAAAATCATTTTTTCAAAATATTAGCAAATGTTTGTATATCTTTATCAACTTGCTCTTTTACTTGAGCAAGGCCATTGAATTTTATTACACCACGGATGAAAGTGTGAAGCTCTATATTAAATGGTTTTTCGTATAAATCATCTGAAAAATCCAAAAGAAAAGTTTCTATACTTAAATTGTTAAGTGTGTCTACCGACGGTCTGGTGCCAATATTTGTAAGGCCTTTAACCACAAGGTTGTTTTTCATTTTTGAAAAAGTACCATATACGCCAATGCGCGGTAAAAATTTGCGTTTGCTATAAGATAAATTGGCAGTAGGCATGCCAACAGTACGTCCCAAAGCTTTGCCGTGGATAACCTTGCCCAAGATAAGATATGGATGCCCAAGTAGCTCGTTTACTGTTTGCAGATCGCCGATTTGTAAAGCTTCTTTTATTTTTTTATCATCAATGTCAGAAACAGGTGAAAACTCAAGCAGAGTATAGCCCCATTTTTTTGCACCATTGCGCAGGTGTGTGATGTTTCCACCACCTAAAAACCGGCAGGTGGTGCCCGCTACGATTTTTTTTGCACCCAGCGTATCTACTAGTACTTCTTTAATAAATGTATCGGGATCACACTGGGAATTTTCGCGGGTGAGTGGATAAGAAATAACATGATCCAGCTCAAAAGTCTTTAGCAGATACTTTTTTTCTTTTGCAGTAGATAAAACTTTTTCATCCAGCAATACTTCACTTTTAGGCTCGAAAGTCAAAACAAGCGATGATAAATCATCGCTGTTTTTCAGCATGAACGTGAGTAAATCGCTGTGACCTTTATGTACACCGTCAAAAAATCCGAAAGCAATACAGGTGTTTTTTAATGTTGGAAGTGAGTCGCTCATGATAGTTATCTCCGGTGTAGAATTTTAAAGTAAGAAAACAGACGAGAAAATCAGTGAAAAATGCTTAGTCAAACCGATGTAAAACGAACCCGTTTTTTATTTAGCTAAAAGCCCTAAAACTTCGTCAGTGCGTCTTGTTATTAGAACTTTTGGCAGTGCCAAAAATAGGCGGGTTCGGATTACATCGTGTTGGCTAGTCTTTACGATGGCGTTCTGAAACAAGAAAAATCACAAGACCGATGGCAAAATAACAGCCGGTTACAGCCCAAAGCATCCAGTTTCCGTTGATAATACCGGGAATGTACGTGATTAAAATCACGATAAATGTGATAACAGGTACGATGTTTCCGCCCGGTGCTGTGAACTTGCGCATTCCGGGAAACTTCTTGCGAGCGCTTACAACAGTGATGCATACAATAGCTATTACAACAGCGTTGCATAAAGCACCAAAATTCACAACAAGCTCTGTGAGATCGGGAAAAGCAGAAATCACGGCAATAACAAGACTGACTAAAATGGTGGCATTTACCGGTGACTGGGTTTTTTCGCTGGTTTTTCCCAGTGTGGCAGGCAATATGCCGGCGTTAGCAGCGGCCTGAATACCACGAACAGCCAGCGCAATGACCACTAAAACAGTGGTTATCAAGGCAAGCACGGCCGCAATAGAAATCAGCTGTACCAGCCAAGGGATGTGAGAGAGCTTTGTGAAAGCTGCCGCATATAAAGGTATATATGTCATACCCGGGTTTTCAATAAGGAAACCGGCACTGACAAGGCCCAAGACTGCTAAAATAACAAGCAAGTATAAGCTTACCACAATAACCATTGCAATTGCCATAGCTTTTGGAACAGTTCGCTTTGGGTTGCGAATTTCACCCACCATGAACGCTGTTGCCACAATAGAGCCGTATGCCACCATTGCAGTCGGGATCATATCAACAAAGCCCAGACTTCCACCATTGCCCTGAGAGAAAAATGGGAGCAATAAAGAAGCATCCCACTGACCACTGCTAACTGCAACGACAATGAAAATAATCAATGTGATAAAAAGACCGGTTGTGAGAACGGTGTTTGCCTTGCCGGTAATGGAGAATTTCATTAAATTTAAAGCACCGCATAAAAGAGCGGCAATAACAGCTATGATGGATGGGCTGATATTTCCGGTGAGGTTTTCAAAACCTACGTTCATATAAATTGCAACGTACATGCATGAAAAAGCGCCGCCGCCTATGCAACCGAAAAGATACGCCCATGTGGAAAACCAACCCCAAAATCGTCCTTGCTTTTTGGTTTTGCCCAGTGACTTTTCAGGAAAAGTAAATATGCCGCCTGAATGAGGAAATGTAGTGGCGAGCTCCGCTGTTTGAAGGCCGTATACAAATAAAATAACCGCCGCAATAATCCAACTGATGATGCTGGCAGGTCCGGCGTTCATGATGGTGACACCTGATAGAGAAAAAATAGCACTACCTATCATGCCGCCCATTAAAATAGTTGTGCTGTGTAATAATCCGAGCTTGCCGTCATTTTTAGATAAAGGACTTTGCTTGTTTGACATGTGTTACCCCTTTTTGAAATTAAATATTATTGATTTTTTTCATATAACAGCTTTTCTGCTACAGAATAATCAGTTATTAACGTGTTTATATATCCACCACGAATGGCACCCTTGACAGCCGAAAGCTTATCCGCGCCGCCGGCCACACCTATGCGCAAGGGAATGTCTTTAAGATCTGATTTGCTGATGGCGATGGTATGCTGGCTGATGTCAGAAGAAACCTCATTCCCATTTTCGTTGTAAAAATGTGTACAAATTTCGCCCACAGCAGAGGTGTTTGTATATTTTATATGTAGAAAACCACTTGCGTCACCAATTCCGAATACAGCGATGGTACAAGACTTAATCATCTTATATGTTTCTTTGAAATAAGTTTCCTCCACAAGAGAATCCCGCAACTCAGAACGGTCCACTAAAATCGGAGCGTGCAATAAAATAGGCGCAGCCCCCATCTTCACAGCGCAATTAAAAATGATATCACCGCTACCTGTTTTATATTCCGGACCATGCTTTGCACCTACCAGCGAGATGGCACGTAGGTTTTCTTTATGCATAGGGCCAATTTGCTCGGCAAGTGCCGCCATGGTTTTGCCCTGGCCAAACCCGATGATATCGTTATCAGAAACAGCGCTTGCAAGCAAGGCGGATGCAGCCTCACTGAGAGAGGCATATAGGCTGTTCTGGTCGCTTTGAGTAGGCTCTTGGCATATCCGCACATGCTGAAGCCCATACAGCTCTTCCAGCTGAGATTCCATAGAAATATAAGTGTCGTCACATCCGGAAATATTAATCTGAACAATTCCAAGCTGCAGGCACTCGCCAAGTACACGGTTTACCTTTTGCCTGGATATACCCATTTTCTTTGCAATCTCGTTTTGGGTCATGCCGGACTTATAATAGTAAAAGGCAATGCGGACATATTCGTTTGAAACTGGCTTTGATAAGGGATTTTTTTCCATATAAATTCACCTTTATTATCATCATAGGTTGATTAAACAAGACATATGATACAAATGCTCACAATGCATGACAAATGTATCGTGCGTATTGATTATATGAGTTTGAAGCAAAAAAGTCAATAGTGTATACGATAAACTATAAAAAGGCAAAAAAAATACACCGAATAAATTCGGTGTATTTTTAGGCAACATAATGTTGCTGGGGTGGATAGTGGGGCTCGAACCCACGACCTTCGGGACCACAACCCGACACTCTAACCAACTGAGCCATACCCACCATAATAACTTTCAGTGCATGAAATATCATACCACAATATTTTCAAAGTGTCAATCAAAAATAGAAACAAAATCAGCGTTTTTTTCAAAAACAATGTAATGTAGTTATTATATACTTTAAAATAATTGATTGCAAGCATATGAAAATATATCAAGATATACCCAGGATGATATTTATCGCATAGATTGCAAGAGGCTAAACTAGCGGCTATGATACTTGACTTATTACGTGCTTGTC
This sequence comes from uncultured Oscillospiraceae bacterium, assembly GCA_964367945.1. Taxonomy (GTDB): domain Bacteria; phylum Bacillota; class Clostridia; order Oscillospirales; family Ruminococcaceae; genus JAAYCI01. Next base: position 6,430 of record CAYIZZ010000102.1, read on the forward strand.
TATATAATCATCTGAGGGACGACTTCAAAGATGAGGTTTTTACAACGATGTGAAAACCTTGTTTTTTTGTGGGTTTATAACTTTGTACTTAAAAGAAGGAGATAGCAAGAATGTCGCTACCATCGCACGAAGCATCAAAAAAAGCTCAGAATTTGGCTATGGCAGGCTTTGTTTTGGCAACTATAATATGGGGATGGGGATTTATATTCCAAAAGTTTGCTGCAAGTGCAGGTATGTCGTCTGTTGCAGTTACTCTTGGTAGAGGCGTGTTGGCTACCGTGGTACTATCGGTAATATTTTTCAAAACTATTAAACGAGAGTATAAAAAAGGGCAGTGGAAAGTAGGCGCGGTATTGGGGTTTTTACTGGCCGGCGGAAATATGCTGCAAAGCTATGGAATAGAATTCACAACACCCGGGAAGTCGGCATTTATCACCAGCAGTTATGTGATATGGGTGCCTGTTTTGTATTGGATACTCACACGAAAAAAAATGTATGTATCAGTAGGGGTGGCGTGTGTACTCAGTCTTATTGGTATTGGGATATTGTCGCTTGATTTTTCTGAAGGGTTTTCGATGAATTATGGGGATGTTATCACGCTGATTTCTTCTATGTTTTTTGCTATGCAGATAGTTGTGATAGGAAAATACGCAAAACACATGCATCCGATAGTGATGGCGGTGCTTCAATGTGCGTTTTCCGGTCTGTTCTCTGCGATACTTTTTCTGGGAAACGGAGAGTCGTTTACAGTGTTTTTAAGTACTGATGCGGCAATTGCTGTAGGGTATTTAGGTGTTATATCTACCGGCATAGGATTTACCGTTCAGGTGATAGGACAAAGGTACGTCTCTAGTGCAAAAGCCGGAGTGTTATTATCCTGCGAGTCCCTTTTTGGGGCGATATTCTCGGTGATAGTAGGGTATGATGTGCTTAGTTTCAGGATATTGCTAGGTGGCGCAATTGTTTTCATAGCAGTGATTTTGCCGGACGTGTGTGTATACTTGAAACTGAAAAACAGCCAAAAACATCAAGTATAGCCGAATGTAATAAAGTAAAATATATGAAATAACCTCTTTTGTGCACTTGCATGAAAGAGGTTTTTTGCGCTATGGTTATACAGCGTAATATGGTATACTAAAGGTAATAAAAATTCAAGAGATACAGTATGAAATCGAAAAGAGGCGAATTATGGAAAAGCTGTTGATTTATAATGCGGTTATTGCAAGTTCCACGCAAGTGTTTCGTGGTGCTGTGTTGGCGGAAAATGGAAAAATAACAAAAATATATGATGAAAATGCAGTGTTACCAAATGATGCAAATAAAATAGATGCACAAGGTAAATATTTACTACCGGGTGGGGTGGATGCACACACACATTTTGACTTGGATGTGGGTATAGCGCGTGCCTCGGATGATTTTTATACAGGAAGCGTTGCGGCGGCATGTGGAGGAACCACCACCGTTGTGGATCATATGGCGTTTGGGCCAAAAGGTGTACCTCTTACATACCAGCCAAAAGTGTATGAAACACTGGCGAAAGATAGTGTCGTTGACTATGGGTTTCATGGTGTGGTGCAGCATGTTGATGAAGACGTGATAAAAGACATGGAAGCCCTGAAAAACATGGGAATAACTAGCCTGAAACTATATATGACATATGACTACGGGCTGGGTGATGCCGATATTTTGCAAGTGTTGGCCAGAGCGAAAGAGCTGGACATGGTGGTGTGTGCTCATTGTGAAAATGATGCGGCAATTGCGGCTTTGCGCCAAAAGTTTGTAAAAGAAGGGAAAACCCAGCCACGATATCATGCGCTTAGCAGGCCACCACAAGCCGAAGCAGAGGCTGCATTCAGGCTGATGATGCTATCGCAAATATCAAAAACAAAAATATATATCGTGCATCTTTCATCAAAAGAAGGGCTTTCTGCCATTGAAACCGTAAAACAATGGGGAGCAAGTAATATCATTGTCGAGACATGCCCACAGTACCTGCTTTTGGACGATGAGCTATATCAAGATGATAAAGAAGGCCTAAAGTATATAATGAGCCCACCGCTAAGGAAAAAAGCAGACATGGAAGCGTTATGGCAGGCGCTGGCAAATGGAAGCATACAAACCATAGGAACAGACCATTGCCCATTTTTCTTTGAAACTCAAAAACAAATGGGTGCAAACAACTTTACTAAATGCCCAAACGGCGCGCCCGGAGTTGAGCTGCGTATGCCTTTATTATTCTCAGAAGGATATATGAAAAAACGATTAAGCCTTGAAAGACTGGTGCAAGTAGCGTGTAGTAATCCCGCACAAATTTTTGGTATCGCTGCGCAAAAAGGTGATATTAAAGTAGGTTTAGACGCAGATTTCGTGTTGTTTGATCCGACACATAACGTGAAAATAACAAAACAAATGCTTCATGAAAACGTGGACTATACACCATACGAAGGAATAGAACTTACAGGATATCCCGTAATGACAATATCCCGTGGTGAAATTATTGCAAAAAATGGAGTGTGTGAGGCGAAGAAAGGTCGAGGGAACTACGTACACCGAATTTAGGTAGGCGATAACATACCTCTTTCTG
>CAYIZZ010000103.1:0-8441 GCA_964367945.1 uncultured Oscillospiraceae bacterium
TTTTGGGCTGGTCTGCTTCCAAGTTTTCATAAACTGCAAATACAGAAGCAGGTGTAGTATCTTTACTACCAAGACCGTAACGACCACCAACAATTTTAGCGTCGGTTTTACCGTTAAGAGCTGTGATAACGTCCATGTACAAAGGCTCGCCCAAAGCGCCGGGCTCTTTTGTACGATCCAAAACAGCTATTTTCTTTGCGGTTGCTGGGATTGCTTTTATCAAGTGTTCTGCGCTGAAAGGACGATACAAGCGAACTTTTACAATACCAACTTTTTCGCCTGCAGCTACCAAGTAATCGATAACCTCTTCACTTACGTCACAGAAGCTACCCATACAAATGATTATGCGCTCTGCATCGGGTGCACCATAGTAGTTGAACAAGCCATAGTCTGTGCCAAGTTTTGCGTTCACTTGGTTCATATAGCCTTCCACAATGCCGGGTACTGCATCATAGTATTTATTCACAGCTTCTCTGTTTTGGAAGAAGATGTCAGGGTTTTGGTGACTACCACGCATGGTGGGATGGTGTGGGTTCAGTGCACGTGCACGGAACTCAGCCAAAGCCTCTTGGTCCACCATTTCTTCAAGATCGGCATAATCCCAAGTTTCGATTTTTTGCACTTCGTGAGATGTGCGGAAACCATCGAAGAAGTTTACGAAAGGTACACGGCTTTTGATGGCTGACAAGTGTGCCACAGGTGTAAGATCCATTACCTCTTGTGGGTTACTTTCAGCTAGCATTGCAAAACCGGTTTGCCGACATGAATATACGTCACCATGATCGCCAAAAATAGAAAGCGCATGTGTTGCAACAGTACGTGCACTTACGTTCAAAACAGCTGGCAACAACTCGCCTGCCATCTTGTACATGTTCGGGATCATCAGTAGCAAACCTTGGCTTGCGGTATAAGTGGTTGTTAACGCACCTGCATTCAAGCTACCATGCACAGCACCGGCTGCACCAGCCTCACTTTGCAGTTCGATAACACTAACTTGGTCACCAAAGATGTTTTTCAGGCCTGATGCTGACCATGTGTCTGTGATTTCGGCCATGGGACTTGATGGAGTAATCGGATAAATAGCAGCTACTTCTGTAAACGCATAACTAGCATGCGCAGCTGCGGTGTTACCGTCCATCGTTTTTTTGATTCTTGGCATTCTAATCCTCCTGTAATCTACCGGAAAACCGGCTTGGTATCCATGTTCTTATTCCATAACGTTTAATATGATATTTACTCATATTAAACATGTATTACCCTTGTGCTGACGCACACACTAATAATATCACTTACAGCGCTAAACTGCAAGGATAAATGGTGTATTATTTGTGTATATATTCGTTAATTTTATACACATATATAAATCTTGTTATAAACCAGAACAAAATGCACAAAATTTATGCGTTAATTTTATAACAATGTTTGCAATAAAAAATGATGTCGCACCTAAATCACTTTAGGTCCGACATCATACTGGTGGGCCCTCGGGGACTTGAACCCAGGACCGTCCGGTTATGAGCCGGATGCTCTAACCAACTGAGCTAAGGGCCCACAGCAATGACATCAGCAACTATATCAATTATGTCGCATCTGCTATGACTTTACTAGTATATCAAAAAAAACTTTGTTTGAAAACCCCTAAATTGCGAAATTTCTCATTTGTAGCCTGTAAAATTTATTTTATTGATTTTTTTGTGTAATTTTACTATAATAAGACTCGTAATGTTCCATTGTAGCTTTGCTCGATTTCTCGATTTTCATCACCTTGGAGGTTTTACATGTCTATTTATACCATTGCTGATTTGTATGACTTGAATCATACTATTGCGGCAGAATTGTTTGACGGTCTTACATATCCGTGGGAAGTTTTGGCGCTTATTAAAGATTACATTAAAAAGCTAGGCCCCACTTTACCATCTGATAAGTTTCAACAAATCGGTGAAGATGTGTGGGTAGCTAAAAGCGCTACTGTTGCCAAAAACGCATATATCGGCGGCCCATGTATCATCGACGAAAATGCCGAAGTTCGCCATTGTGCATTCATTCGTGGTAGTGCTATCGTGGGTAAAAACAGTGTGGTGGGTAATTCTACCGAGCTGAAAAATGTTATATTGTTCGACACTGTGCAAGTACCGCATTTCAACTATATTGGTGATTCTGTGCTAGGGTATAAAGCTCATTTTGGCGCAGGAGTAATCACCACAAACATCAAAAGTGACCGCACCCTTATCACCGTTCGCGGTGGCAACGAATTTATTGCTACCGGACTTAAAAAAATAGGTACCATGGCGGCAGACGGTGTCGAGGTAGGGTGCAACACAGCACTTTGCCCCGGATGTATTTTAGGTAAAGACAGCATTGTATATCCTGTTAGCCATGTTCGTGGCCAAGTACCACATAATCATATTTATAAGTCTTCTGATGCAATCGTTCCTAAACGTGAAAATAATTAAACTTTTATAAAAACAATAACGAGAGGTGTTATCTATGGGCAGATTATTTGGAACCGACGGCGTGCGTGGCATTGCCAACGAAGTGATGACAGTAGACCTTGCAATGAGTGTTGGGCGTGCTGTGGCTTCTGTTTTTATGCAGGGTAGACGGCGTAGACCTTTGGTAGTTATCGGAAAAGATACTAGAATTTCTTGCGATATGCTTGAAGCTGCATTGGCTGCCGGCCTTTCTTCTACCGGTGCAGATATCATAAACCTGGGTGTTATCCCTACACCTGCTGTGGCACTTTTGGTTCAAAAATACAAGGCTGATGCGGGTATTATGATTTCAGCTTCACACAACCCTTCTCAGTACAATGGTATCAAGATATTCTCCGGCGACGGATTTAAACTACCCGATGATTTTGAGGATCGTATCGAGTCTTTGGTACTGGATAAACATAATGAAATCAAGCTAGTGGAAAACGAAAATCTGGGCACTTTGAGCTACCGTTCATCGGCTGTGGATGATTATGTGAACTATCTGGTATCCACCATTCCCACCGACCTCTCCGGTCTTCGAATTGCAGTAGACTGTGCAAACGGAGCATCTTCCGTTACTGCTAAACGTCTTTTTGAAGAGCTGGGTGCAGAAGCTACCATCATGTATGATAGCCCAAACGGTATAAACATCAATGAAGGTTGTGGCTCCACACACATGGAAAATCTACAAGCATTTGTGAAGGAAAACAACATGGATGCCGGCATAGCCTACGACGGCGACGCCGACCGTTGTTTGTGTGTAGATGAAAATGGCGAAATTATTGACGGCGATTTTATCATCGCTATTTGCTCACTGGATATGAAAAACCGTGGTAAACTTCGCAAAAATACTGTGGTGGGCACCATCATGGCAAACATGGGCTTCCAAAAGTTTTGCGAGCAAAACGGTATGCATTTTGAAGCAACTAAAGTTGGTGACCGCTATGTGCTAGAACAAATGGAGCTTGAAGGTTTCCGTATTGGTGGCGAGCAAAGCGGCCACGTGATTTTCCGTGACTATTCCACCACAGGTGACGGACAGCTTACATCACTGCAACTGCTTTGCCACTTGAAAGCTTCCGGCAAAAAACTAAGCGAGCTGGCTAGCGTGATGACACGTTTCCCACAAGTTATGGAAAATGTCACCGTTTCCAAAGAAGGCAAACTTTCTTTCTATAACAACGATGCTATACATGATATCATCCAAAAATATAAAGAAGAGCTGGGTGAAGACGGTCGCGTGGTTGTACGTGTATCCGGCACAGAACCTTTAATTCGCGTCATGGTGGAAGGCCTTGATATGGACAACATCAATAAAGTTGCAAAAGATATTGCAGCTGTAGTAAAAAGCGAACTTACCTAAATATTAAAAATTAAAACTCCTTGCATGCCACAGTGTGGACTTTGCAAGGAGTTTTGTTTTTGTTGTTTATCCTACTTACTGGATCTTACTGAATATCTTCAGATTTGAAAGCATCATGTGCCTCTGTGGTAGTGATGGGTAACTTTGCTATTTCTTCTTCCTCTTTAGCTGTTATCATCTCGTCAACTTTAGCACTTATTGCACTCTCGCGATTTGCTTCTTTTTCTTCTTCATTCAGTGGCATACGCATGATGATGTGGTATCCGCTATATCCATCTGAGTCAACAAATATCGGCTCGGCTACCTCACCTTCACTAAGCTCTATAGATGTCGCATAAAACGCATCTACCATGGTACCTTCAGTGAATGTATACCCATCAGGGCTGGTCTCAAGACCAGGATCGTCACTGTGCTCGTGCATCAGTTGATCAAACATAGCCTCAGGATCTTCAGCTGTGATAATTTGCTGATACAAGCCTTGGGCTGTTGCTCTGGCCTCGTCTATCGGCGATATCTCACTTTCAGGTGCGCCCTCTTCTGCTTCGATTACTTCTATCAAAATATGCTTTACTGTGATGTAGTTTTCGTCAAACTCTGCATCCACTTCTTCTGCCAAGCTAGCTTCATTCTCAGCACTTATTTGTTCTGTATATTCTTCAATCGTTTTAGATACCAGCGTTTGAAGTTTTTGAATCTCAATATAGTTTTCTTCGTTTAAATAATGTTTTTCAGCCAAATATTCTTCATAATTACTACCTTGCAAAGCTTTATCTTCCTCTACAAGCGCCATAATCTCTTGTTCGTCTTCTTCGGTCAATGTAACTCCTATTTCATCTGCCACAGCTATCCATGCATATAAATACTGAATTTGTTCTTGCGCTGCTTGCTTTAAAATAGCAATATTGTCTCCATCGGGATCATCTGTATATAAATCTTCGCTGTAATATGCCTCAAAATAGGCTTTATACACCCTATAATAATGCCTATATATTTCAAACGGCACATCTTGATCTCCAATAGTTATCAGTAAAGGTGGTTCTTCCACCTTTGTGCCATCTACAAAAAATCCGGGGTTTCTTTCGTTTGGGTCATACTGTGCGCTCCAGTAAGCAAAGCCAGTCACAGCTGCCGCCAATACCAAAAAAGCTACTACACCCGCAACATATTTCATCGGTCTTGACATAGATATTCCTCCAAAGTTTAGTACCTCTCGCTTTTCTGCGAGCTGTGTTTTTATGATTCAATAAAATATACTCATGCATCTGCATACCACATGAAAATTTATTATACACCATTTTCATTGTGTAGTACAGTGCCATTTTACAATTCATATACGTTTTTTCTGTGAAATCATCATTTTATAAATTTACTTTTCACCAATTGCTTATATGATGTATAATGTTTTTAATGCGTAGCATGATGCAAATTTTCCGTTTATTTGCTTATAGTGTACCAATAATGGAAATATATTTATATTTTACGCTTGCATTTAATATAAGTATCTGTTATAATATCAAAATGTTGGGGGAGATTTCCCGAGTGGCCAAAGGGGGCAGACTGTAAATCTGTTGCGTTTCGCTTCGATGGTTCGAATCCGTCATCTCCCACCATAAAACAAACCTTATCGTATTCCGGTAAGGTTTGTTTTTTTGTGTACAAAATACGAGATGAGAACAGCACGTGCCATTCGCAAATGGCAAAGATAGCACAGGCTTGCGAATCTGTCATCTTCCACCGCCAGCGTAATGCTGGACCTAAAAAGACATCGAGTTTATCTCAATGTCTTTTTTTGCACACAAAAGGCGAGATGAGAACAATATGTGCAATTTACATATAACAAAAACTTCCTCTTGCTTTTAAGCAAAAAGAAGTTTTTAGTTTGCGATATTCCTTCAAAATTCAGATACTTAAATATTCATTATCTTCACAGCATCCAGCATATTTACCTCAAATGCTTCTTTTCCGTATTTATCCACTTGAGCTTTATCTTTCGGACCATGTGTTAAGCATCCTGCACCACCAATGCAACCATCTGTGCAAGCCATACCCTCGATAAAGTTTGCGTCTAGCAGGTTTTTAGACGCCTTTAAAAGCGCAACTTTACAAACATCAATACCATTACATCTTTCTGCCTTTAAGTCGAATTCTATATTTTGTTCTTTCATCGCTTGCGCCACTGCGTCGGATAAGCCTCCACTTCTTGCAAAAATCCTACCAAAATAAGACGCATTATCTAAAACATCTTCTTTCAGCGTAGACAAGTCCATCTCTTTGCTGTCAAACAATGCTTGCAGCTCTTCAAATGTAATAACACAATCAACATACTGTTTCACGCTATCCAGCTGGAACTCTGCTTTCTTTGCAGTGCACGGCCCGATAAATACTATTTTTGACGTTGGGTCTGTCTCTTTAATATATCTCGAAATTCTTGCCATGGGTGACAAATTATGTGAAACGTGCTTTTTCATGTCAGGAAATTGATTGTTTATATACATTACAAAAGCAGGACAACACGAGCTTGTTAAAAACCCTTTTTCTGCAAGTTCTTTCGACTCTTCTAACGCCACTGCATCTGCACCTAGTGCTGCTTCGATTATAGTGTAAAACCCAAGCTCTTTAATACCGCTCACCACTTGGCCTAAGTTTGCATGTTGAAATTGACTGGAAATCGACGGTGCAACCACAGCATATACTTTGTATTTTTTGTTGTTTTCGCTTTTTTTAATCATCTCAATTGTATCTAAAATAAATGATTTGTCTGCAATTGAACCAAATGGACATTGGTAAACGCACGCACCACATGCTATGCATTTTTCATTTATAATTTCAGCACTATTATCTTCTGCCTTTTTAATCGCATTCACCTTACATGCGGTTTCGCATGGTCTTTTACTGCTTATAATGGCGTGGTATGGACACATCTTCGAACATGCGCCGCAATTCACGCACTTATCGCTATCAATCTCAGCAGTATGATTGCCCGTAAATGATATTGCCCCAAATCTACAAACGTCAAAGCATCGGTGTGATAAGCATCCTCTGCATGAAGATGTGACTACATATCCAGACGATGGGCATTCATCACAAGCTATATCTATAACCTCTATCACGTTTGGGTTTGTTTTGTCGCCACCCATTGCAATTTTAACGCGCTCTGCCAAAATCGCACGTTCTTTATAAACGCAGCAGCGCATGGTAGATTCCTTGCCTGAAACAATTTCTTTTGGTATGTCTGTGACATTTTCAAGCAGTGTATCTTGCCACGCGTTTTTTGCCACTTCCCTCAATACTTTATATTTCAAATACTGTGCTTTAGTATCAAATTTATTCATCTATCTACTCACCTTCCTTTTTACGCTTGTCATATAAATATCTTTTAAAAGTAGCTTACCTTGATTTTTTTACCTATCTTTTCAAGATATTGTGAAAGCTCTTCAATAAGCTGCATTTTTATATTGAAATTTATTGGCAAATTTGGGTTTTGGTGTGCGGGGTTTACTGCTTTGCCTACATAAAAATTTATGTCTGTTGCCTCTTCAAATAGTAATCTAGAGATACTCGACGCTGCATCTTTTTTGACATTCCACTCTGAATACAGCACATTTTCCTTTGAGTAATCTTTTGCATAAGTCAACACTTTATTTATTGTAATTATTCCTTCTGTAACTAAATCTACACCTTCAATGGTTGCCATTGGCGGCACATCGCTATCATCAAAATCCAATGAAACTTCCAACTTTTTATTCAAGTATTTTGCTGCAATGCTTGAAGTTGTGCCCCCGCAAACAATGTGCTTGCCCTCTTTTGCAAAAAATAGCGACATCATTTTATCCACATCATTATGATTAGACGGTGGGCCTATTATCAAGTTCATCGGTTGCCTTTTTCTTATTCTCACCATGCATGCGGTGGTGTCATCACCCGGCATTGCCCCGTAAAGCGAAAAACATTCTTCAAGCAAAATGGTGTTTAGCGTTTTTGCAGTGAAACCAACGTCTGTTAAAGGAGCCATGAACTCGGCAATTTCTTTTCGGTCCCATCCAAAATTCAGTACATTTCCAACGCCTGCATGTATGCATCCGTCGCTCATTAATATAAATAAATCATTTTCTTCTATATCAATTTTAGACATGAGGATTTTTTTGCCACCAATAATCATTTCAGTGTATGGTATTTCGAAATTTTCACCACCACGCATTAAAATAACTTTGGGGTTATCATACTGAATAATTTCAGCCTCGCTATTGTTGTTTAGCATTCTGAAAATCGTAAATGTAGAATAGGCTATCTCACGCACAGCACAAACCGGCAAAGTTTCAGCTATTGTTTCTACACAGTCTGTTATGCTCAAACCTTCTGAAATCATGGTGGATATGATTTTTGCTGTCAGAGTTGATAGTATATTCGCCTTGACACCACTTCCAAGGCCATCTGCCAACACAATAGTCGTCGAACCATCATCGCTTTCAATCACTTCCACTTGATCGCCACAAAGCTCTTCTTTATATTTGTTTAAACTGTTGTATCCTATATCAGCACAAAAATTAATCATCGCTTATCGACTCCTTAAGTTTTGTAAGCGCAATTTTTGTTTCGGCCGCTGT
>CAYIZZ010000104.1:0-8413 GCA_964367945.1 uncultured Oscillospiraceae bacterium
TCATAATCCGATATCGTCAGCGGTATACGCTCCGAGTCATCTTTTGCACGCACAATGACAAACTGGCCTGGCTGGGCCTTTTTTGCCACCAATGGCGCTTTTATCACCATCTTACATACTGTCGGGTTCAAAAGTTTCTTTTCAATTATGGTATACACTGTTTCGTTCCTTTCCTGTTGTGGCACCCGCGGCGCCAATGTTTCTTTTGCTTTTTTTAAAACACAAAATCATTATAGCATATTACTGGCAAATTTCGTGTCGCTCGATTTAAACTATATTCGAATTTAACCCTAATCCAGCACAGCGCCTCTGTCGGCACTGCTCACTAGGCGCGCATATCTGCTTAGCCAGCCGCTTGTGATTTTTGGCACAAACTCTTTTTGGTTTTCTTTACGCTTTGCCATCTCTTCGTCGCTCACTTTTGCGTTCAATGTGCCCTGCATGATATCAATCTCGATGATATCACCCTCTGCCACCAGACCGATTTCACCGCCAAGTGCTGCCTCGGGAGCCACGTGTCCTATGGACGCGCCACGTGAAGCACCGCTGAAACGTCCGTCTGTGATCAGCGCCACTGTCTTGTCCAGTTTCATTCCGGCCAAAGCGCTGGTTGGGTTCAGCATCTCTCTCATGCCCGGTCCACCTTTTGGCCCTTCATAGCGGATAACAACAACGTCACCCGGCACTATTTTCTGAGCGTAAATCGCCTCAATAGCATCGTCTTCACTTTCAAACACACGTGCCGGTCCTGTATGTTTCAGCATTTCCTCAGCCACCGCACTGCGCTTCACCACACAGCCTTTTTTAGCAATATTTCCCCATAAAACAGCGATACCGCCACTTTCCGAGTACGGCTGTTCCACCGGACGAATAATATTCGGGTTTTTGTTGTATACGCCTTTCAGGTTTTCTTCAAGGCTTTTACCTGTAACGCTCAAGACGCTGGTGTCCAGCTTTCCTATCTTCACCAGCTCTGCCATCACCGCCGGCACACCGCCAGCAGCGTCTAAATCCGCCACTTGTGCAGGGCCTGCCGGCGCCAAATGGCACAAGTTCGGGGTAACTTCGCTCACTTCGTTCAGCTCTTTCAGGCCAAGGTCCACGCCTGCTTCGTTTGAAATAGCCAACAGATGAAGCACACTATTGGTACTACATCCCAGCGCCATATCACACGCCATAGCGTTTTGCAAAGATTTCTTATTGATGATATCACGTGCTTTTATGCCTTTTTTCAGCATTTCCATCACCTGCATACCGGCCATTTTCGCCAGCTGAACCCTGCGTCCTGACACCGCCGATACTGTGCCGTTTCCGGGCAGTGCAATACCGATGGCTTCCGATAGGCAGTTCATGCTGTTGGCGGTGTACATTCCAGCGCAGCTACCACATCCCGGACAGCTGTTCATCTCTGCGTCCAATAGCTGGGCATCGTCTATAATGCCTGCTTTGTATGCACCCACAGCCTCGAATGTTTTGGACAAAGTAACCAGCTCGCCACCCACACGTCCTGCTTCCATCGGGCCACCCGACACCAGCACGCAAGGCAAGTTCAAACGAGCCGCACCCATAATCATCCCCGGTACTATTTTGTCGCAGTTTGGCACCAAAACCAGCGCGTCAAAACCGTGGCTTTTAGCCATTGTTTCCACGCTATCGGCGATAAGCTCCCTGCTGGGCAGAGAATACTTCATGCCTTCGTGGCCCATAGCAATGCCATCACACACGCCAATAGCAGGCACTAAAATAGGTGTACCGCCGGCACTTTGCACGCCGGCTTTTACGGCTTGTGCTATTTTATCAAGATGTACATGCCCCGGCACTATCTCAGAAAACGCTGACACAACGCCAATCAGTGGTTGTTTCAGTTCTTGTTCTGTATATCCCATCGCATAAAACAAGCTACGATTCGGCACGCGTTCGGGTCCTTTTAGCACTTTGTTACTTTGCTCTTTCATCCGCTGTCTCCTTTGCAATATCACGGACAAACCTGTACAGGGATATTTCCCCTGTACAGGTTTTGTGTTTTTTTCGTTTTTAAATAGCTTTCATTATTTCTTCAGCCAGCTCATCATGCTACGCAACTCTTGGCCTGTTTTTGTAAGCTGTTGGTTGGCTTCTCTTCTGCGTGTAGCAAGAAAACGTGCTTTGCCGCCGGGGCCCATTTCCTGTACAAACTCGCTGGCAAACTCGCCGTTTTGAATCTCGGAAAGCACTTTTTTCATCTCTTTGCGAGTCTCTTCTGTAACAATGCGAGGTCCGGTGCGATAATCGCCGTATTCTGCTGTGTTTGAAATGGAATAACGCATCATCTCAAATCCACCTTTGTTGATAAGATCAACAATCAGTTTCATCTCGTGGATACACTCAAAGTATGCCATCTCAGGCTCGTAGCCGGCTTCAACCAATGTTTCAAAGCCTGCTTTCATCAGCTCGGTCACGCCACCACACAAAACAGCTTGCTCGCCGAACAAGTCTGTTTCGGTTTCTTCGGTGAAGCTGGTTTCCAAAATGCCTGCACGGCCTGCGCCGATGCCTGCAGCATATGCCAAAGCATAATCTTTTGCACGGCCGGTGTGGTCTTGATGCACAGCGATAAGACTGGGCACGCCTGCACCCTCTTCATATTGGCTACGCACAGTGTGTCCGGGGCCTTTTGGTGCTACCATGATAACATCAATGTCGGCCGGAGGATCGATTTGTTGGAAGTGGATGTTGAAACCATGAGCAAACATCAAAACATTGCCTTCTTTTAGGTTCGGCAAAATGCTTTCGGTGTAAATAGACGGTGCTGCCTCATCCGGCACCAGCATCATAATAAGATCGCCCACTTTTGCAGCTTCGGCAGGCTCCATCACAGTAAGGCCGGATTTCTCAGCTTCGGCACAGCTAGCAGAAGATTTACGCAAACCCACAACCACTTTCACGCCACTTTCGTGCAGGTTCAGTGCATGTGCATGTCCTTGGCTACCAAATCCAATGATGGATACGGTTTTTCCCTCTAGCATACCTAAATCGCAATCTTTGTCATAATACTTGTTTACCATTTTAAGACACTCCTTTTATTACCTATAAATATTTTTTATGAATACAATTTTAATCGTCCAAACATTTGCTACCCAGTACCACTTCGCCACGCTGCAATGCTGTCACGCCGGTGCGGCACATTTCCAAAATATTATACCTTCCGATAATCGCCAAAAATGCGTCTATTTTCGAAGGTTTACCCGTCAGCTCCACCACCAGGCTATCCACCGATAGGTCCACTATGCTGGCCTTGTACACGTCTGCTACTTCACGGATAATATGCCTCATGCTATCGTCTGCGGCCACCTTCACTAAAAGCAGCTCACGGCGGATACTGCTTTGTGAGCGAAACGGTTCCACACACTTCACTTCGTGCAGCTTGCTTGTCTGGCTCAAAATCTGCTGCAACACCGATTTATCACCCGTCACTGTGATGGTGATACGAGACACGCTTTTGTCTGTGGTAGCCGACACCGTCAAGGAATCAATGTTAAATCCTTTGCGGGCAAACAAGCTGGACACCCGCGCCAAAACGCCTGCGTTATTTTCCACCAGCATGCTTACAACTTGCTTTTTATCTGCCATATCGCCCTTGCCTCCTTAATAAATAATGGTATCGTCTACGGTACCGCCGCCGGGAATCATGGGGCTTACCATCTCGTTTTTATCTATCAGACATTCAATCCACACCGGGCCATCATGCGCCAGTGCTTTTTCCATGGCTTCTTTCAGCTCTTCCGGGTTTGTGGCACGATATCCCACCGCGCCAAACGCCTCGGCCATTTTGGGATAGTCTGTTTTTCTCTCAAGGGTGGTTTCGCTGAAGCGGTCATCAAAGAAGCTGTGTTGCCACTGACGCACCATACCCAAAACGCCGTTGTTCAATATCACGGTGATTACCGGCAGGTTGTATTTCACTGCGGTACATGCTTCATTAAGGTTCATATGGAAGGAGCCATCACCTGTGAAATGGATAACTTTGCGCTCGTTATACGCCACTTGTGCGCCCAGCGCCGCGCCATATCCAAATCCCATTGTGCCCAGTCCGCCACTTGTCAAAAAGCTTCTTGGCTTTCTTCTTCTGCAGTATTGCGCCGCCCACATTTGATGCTGGCCTACGTCTGTTACCACAATAGCATCATCGCCTGCCATCTCGCCCACTATGGTAACCACTTGATGTGGCCGCAGATGATCGCTAGCGTCTTTTGCCTTGTAGTCTTCCTCTCTCATTTTGGCAATTTCTTCAAGCCATGCGCTGTGATCGTTTTCTTCCATCATTGGCAGCAGCTTGTCCAAAACAGCGGAAATATCGCCCACCACAGAATGTTTCACCCGCACGTTTTTGTTGATTTCCGAGGGGTCAATATCTATTTGCACTATGTCTGCTTTTGGAGCAAACAGGCCTGTGTTCAGCGCCACACGGTCTGAAAAACGGAAGCCAATGCTCAAAACAAGGTCTGCTGCTGCAATAGCCGCGTTGCCTGTTCTCCAGCCATGCATACCCACAAGACCTAAGTTCAGCTCGTCGTCCCACGCCAAAACACCTGTTGCCATCAGTGTGTGCACTGCCGGTATGTTCATTTTATGCACTAGATCATACAGCTGTTTTTCGGCGCCACTTGCTATCACACCACCACCAAAAATTATCAGCGGTTTGCGGCTGCGTCCGATATAGTTCAAAATCTCCCACACGTCTTTGTCTTGTGGTACTTCGGGCTTTTCAGGAGCAAAAGCTTCTTGTGGCTCGAAATCCGCCTCAAACACTGTGGCGTCTTTTGTGATATCAATCAGCACAGGGCCTTTACGTCCACTTTGTGCTATGGCAAAAGCCTCCCTCATCACCGGCGCAATCTCTTCCGCCGTCTGCACTGTGTAGTTGTGCTTTGTGATAGGCATGGTGATACCCATGGTATACACTTCCTGGAAGCTATCCTTGCCCAAAAGGCTGCTACCCACATTGCCTGTGATAGCCACCATTGGAATACTATCCATATAGGCTGTTGCAATACCTGTGACAAGGTTTGTAGCGCCGGGGCCGGATGTTGCCAGCACCACGCCGGTTTTCCCGGTAGCACGTGCATATCCATCTGCAGCGTGAGACGCACCTTGCTCATGTGCGGTGATATAATGATGTACAGTATCTTTATGCTTATACAGCGCATCATAAATATTAATGACAGCACCGCCCGGATATCCAAACACGGTGTCCACACCTTGTTCTTGTAATACACGCACAATAATTTCAGCACCCGATAGTTTCATTCTTCACCCTCCTGTTTGCCAAATTTTCTTTGTGCCGTTCTTATCCACCAATTCAATGCAGCTTATTCGCCGCATGTAAAGCCTTTTCAGTGTTCGTTCACACAAAATTACTTAAAAAATTCAAAGTATATCTTATAAAAAAACTTCCGCCTCTTTATAACCAAGAGACAGAAGTAAATTTCTGCGGTACCACTCTTTTTGCTGTGCTTATGCACAACCACTCAAGCCGGGTATCATGGCAAATATCCTTGCCAACCCGTAACGCCGTAACGTGGCATCTACGTCCGCGCCTACACAGTTTTTCAAAACCTTCAGGCGACTGCTCCGGAAAGAGACTTCGCTATACACTCACGCATTGCCTTGCACCACCCGGCAATTCTCTGAATCGATCTGTGTATGCTACTGGTTTCCATCATCGCATTTCAAAATATGAAATTATTATTATTATAAGAAAAATCAATACCAATGTCAAGAAAGTTATTTTTTTGTCAAAGCCTATTTAATTCACGATTTCCAACAGATGCTTTTACTGCCCACCATTTACACACGTATGTACGAATAGAAAGTATACAGTACAAGAAAAAAGAAGCAGACATTTCGCATTTGACACAGTAATGTGTGCTTTATATTCAGCACAGAAAGGTTTTATAAGTTCTCGGTGGCTTTAACCCATTCCACAAACTGTTTTGCGGTACGTGGACTGCGCCCACCATACCTTAGTGCGTGTGCTTCCGCCATGGCGCACAACTCGTCTTTTGGTGTTTTCAGGCCACACACCTCGGAAAGACCCATTACAATATCAAGATACAGATCTTTATCGGGTTTCAGGAATGTCACTGTCAGGCCAAAACGCGCCGATAGGCTGGATTGTTCTTGCAATGTATCGCTGAGATGAATGTCGCCACCTTGCCTGTCAGAAAACTGCTCTTTCACCATATGCCTGCGGTTCGATGTGGCATACACCACAATATTTTTCGGTCTTGCGCTGATATTACCTTCCAAAATAGCTTTCAGCGCAGTGAAATCTTCGTCGTTTGATGGAAAAGACAAGTCGTCGATAAACAAAATAAACTTCAGGGAATTTTCCGCCAGTTTATTCATCAGTTTCGGTATTTGATACAGCTGATTTTTACGAATTTCCACCAGCCGCAGGCCTTCTTTTGCATATTCGTTGGCAATGGCTTTCACTGTACTGCTTTTTCCTGTGCCTGCATCACCGTAAAGTAGCATGTTGTTGGCCACTAGGTTTTTCAGCAACGCACGTGTGTTCAGCACCACCATGCCACGCTCACGCTCGTAGCCTGTCATGTCCTCTATGCTTTGGGTGTCGGGATGCTTCACCGGCACACACTCGCCGTCATCACTAAGGGTAAACATGTGGTATTTTGCAAATATACCGTATCCACACTTTTCTATCTCTGATAGCTTTTCTTGATACACGCTCACAAAATCTTGCGGTGTGCTGGCATATTTCGGCAAATATTCTTTTTCGCCCATGTTTTTCCACACATTTTCGGGAGATATGGCCGATATTTGAGACAACAGCTCCAGCTCTGTTTCAAGACATGCTGTCATTTCGGGACTTTCTTTTTTCGACGCTGCCCTCATACGAACCACTGCGTTTTCACTGTCCATCACAAGCCGCAAAAGATAAAGGCCCAAATCGCCGCCTTCATTATACAGATGTGATACAAACTCGCAATATTCGCTTTCAGCTTCCTTTGTGGTATTTTGCCCTTCACTACAAAATATTGCGTGCATATGGCTTACCACTTTATCGGAAAGCAAATGGCGAAACAATGTCAGCGATTTCAGTCTTTGCTTGTAATTTTTCATGTAAAGCACCCTTCCGCTAGAGCATTATTATACTATCTCAAAACCTTCATCTGTCAGTGCCTTTTTTATTTCTGCCAGCTGTGCATGATCACGTGTTTCCAGACCCAGCGTCAAATAACAGCTGTTTATCGCCATTTTAGGATCGCTACGGTCATACTGCACGCTTACAACGTTACCGCCGTGCATCGACACAATGCGTGATAAGCCTTCCAGCTGTCCGGGCTTGTCCACCAGTGCCACTGTCAGGTTTGCATTGCGTCCACTGTTCACAAGGCCTCTTGTGATAACCCGTGATAGGATATTCACATCAATGTTACCACCCGACAAAAGGCAAACGGTTTTTTTGCCTTTTAAGTCTATTTTACCGTGCATAACTGCCGCAATAGCCACAGCGCCGGCACCCTCTGCCACCAGTTTTTGGCGTTCCATCATGGCCAAAATCGCACTGGCAATTTCATCTTCCGTCACGTCGACAACGCTGTCCACATATCTGCGCACCAAATCAAACGTCACATCTCCGGGCCGTTTCACTGCTATTCCGTCGGCAAAGGTCGACACAGCTTCCAGCGTCACTTGCTTGCCCATTTGCACGCTTTTTAGCATAGACGAGGCATTCGCCGCCTGCACGCCATACACTTTACACGAGGGTTTCAGGCTTTTTATTGCAAACGCAACACCCGAAATCAAACCGCCACCGCCAATCGGAACCACCACTGCTTCCACATCCGGCATCTGGTCTAAAATCTCAAGTCCGATAGTACCTTGGCCGGCAATAACATTTTCGTCATCAAACGGATGAATAAACGTACGGCCTTGCTCTTTTTGCAGCTCTATCGCTTTGGCATACGCATCATCGTATGTTCCCTGCACCAAGCATACTTCTGCGCCATAGCTTTTGGTTGCTTCTATCTTGGAGATAGGCGCAGAATCCGGTATGCAAATAAGCGCCGGGATGTTGTTTTTAGCTGCTGCCAGCGCCACACCTTGGGCGTGGTTTCCGGCACTGCATGCTATTACACCTTTTTTCTTTTCTTCTTCAGATAGCTGGCTGATTTTATAATATGCACCACGCAGCTTAAACGAGCCCGTCACCTGCAAGTTTTCAGTTTTCAGCCACACATCATTACCCGGACACAGGTCCGGTGCGGCAATAAGGTCTGTTGTGCGAGCAGCTTCTTTCAGCACATAGCTCGCGTGATAAATTTTATCCAGTGTCATGTTATCCTCCAGTTATAAAAAAAATAGCCTCTGTCTCTTTTAAAGAGACAGAGACTATGCTCTGCGGTACCAC
>CAYIZZ010000105.1:0-8235 GCA_964367945.1 uncultured Oscillospiraceae bacterium
TTTTAAAACGACAGGAAAACAAGCCTCTTTAATAAGATAATATGGTTCAAGAATAGCCCAGTTTTGTCCGGAAAATTCATTGGCTTCGTCTTGTGAAGCAGCATCGAAAAATGCTTCGCCACAAAATCCTGCGTCTTGAAAAAAACGAGTAAATTCACAGTCAAACATAGGTGAGCCTATTGAGGCAGTATATCTCCAAAAATCAACAAAATGAGTGCTGTGGAGCATGTTTTTTCGCACAAGCAAAAAAAATGTCTGCACATGTTTTGTTATCTTGGTAGCAGTGTTTTTCGCATGATTTATAAGTGACCAATAGTCGGCAGATGAAGTTTCCATTTTTTGGAAAACACCCTCAAGTGGATAAAGTGGGCCATAAAAACTGTTGTTTACAAATAATAACTCGTCCCATTGTGGAAGAGTATGGTAGCCTATATGCAGTTTTAATACATCACGATAAGCATCTTCATCAAATCCTATGTTGTCACGCATAAAAATATCGTTAGTATAGGCGTTGAGCTTTTGTAAGCTTTCTGTATTTAGTGAACCACTACATACAATGCAAATGTGGGATGAGTTTATCGATAGCTCGCGTAATAAATGTTCGACATATTGGTCGACTATTCCATATTTGTCGCGAAAACTAAATATGACTAATCGGTTCACTAAAAAACACTCCAATCAAAAAATAATATGGGGCTAATAGCATGTAAGATATTATAGCTGGATAATGATTTTTGCAATTGTGCTTCGGATATTGTTTGTTCCTTTATTATTAGTCATTTCTTTGTTAATCTGTTTTAGTACGTGAAGTCCATGTTTTCGCGCGAGAGAAAAGTTTGCGACAGTGGTATAGTATAGCCTTTTAGTATGCCCGAAGCTTTTTGATTTATTGTGGAAAATATAGGTGTTGTCAAGTACACGCAAGTCAAAACCTGCGGCCTTAGCACGAATGCAATAATCATATTCTTCTCCATATCCTTTTGGAAAAGAGGCTATATCAAAAAAGCCTATTGTATCTACCAGCTGCCTGCTCATCATGAAACAAAATCCATTTATTATCGAAATTTTCGGGTGCGCCCCAGTGCTAACACGTTCAATAAGATTAGACATTAACTGAGGGGAGAGTCCTTTTGGTAGGTTGTTTCCGATACCATCGGCATTCATGTTTGGAATAGACTGAAGAATTGCTGCGTTTGAAAGTGGGCCTGCAATACCAAGGTTCTTTTCTTTAGTAAACAGCTGAACCATTTTTTCTATCCAGTATTTTGTGACAACTGTGTCGCTGTTTAGCAAAACAAGATAATCAGCTTTTGAATGTCGAAGCCCTTGATTTGCAGAGGCAGTGTAGCCTTGTGGTGTATTATTGCGCAAAAGCGTGATAGAGTGCATGTTGCAATATTGTACCAAATAATCTTTTGTTTCGTCGTCACTTCCGTCATCAACTACGATAATATTATGACCGTATGAGTTGTTTGATACCACTGATTGTAAACAGTTTTTTACGTCGCTTAACGCGTTGTGAACACATATGATGACATCGACATATGCACTGTTTTCACTCATCATTGAGTTATCAATGGGATGAAATGCATCGTACTTCTCAATCGCCTTAATTGCCATGGATGAATTTATTTCTGGGTAGATGGGATCAGATTGAGGCGTGCGGAAGGCGACATGGTGAAACTCAATATTGTGAAGGCCTAAAGTGCTTAAATCAGGATCATTGGTAAGCTCTTCATATAGCGGCAAAAAAACCAATGCTCCTACGGTGAGGATGATACAGTCACCAGGGCGGATTAGCTCAATCATTTTACGTTTGCTGATGATAGTGCGGTTAAAGGTGCCTATATTTATTGAAGTGCCCTGTAAGGTGGGGTTATTGTCTACAAAATGAATATTGTCAAAGCAGACTGGATAGTGCTGTATTTCCTTACAAAAAAGGGTACCGACAAGACCCATTCCAAAACAAAATACATTGTGATTATTGGCTATTTTGTCCATAATAATATTGTAGTCTGATGCCCACTCTGTATCCTGTAGTGTGGGTGATGTGTTTACCTTATAAATAATATGTATGTTATCCATTTCATCACCCCTGTGGTTTACTTATAGTGGTTTTGCACAGACAAATACCTCTAAAAAATCACCTTTTAAGCCCAGTGATTCATTTTCGCACAGATAAATTGTTGTTGTCATTTTGGACGCGTCATATATCATTTTCACAATGTCTTGCCCGTAGTCGTGCGTGACCAATGAGCCGTCGGCATCCACGGGATTACCATGATACATTGGAGTCTCTATGTGGGTTAGCTGACCGTCAGTTCCTGTTTTTGCTCTGCACCTTGTTTTGGCGTATTCCGGATACCAAGGGATGGTGAAAATATGAACGCCGCCTTTTTTTAATACACGGCCTATTTCGCTGAATGCAGCTTTTGGGTTTAGCACATGCTCAAATACATCTTGTGTTATAAATACATCAAATGTTTCGTTTTCAAATGACATGTTTTCAAGATTTTGGCATAACTCATCTATACCATTATATGTGACAATATCGCCGCTGGAATGACCATGAAAATAATGCGAGTAGGAATAACGTTTGCAGTGTTTTTGGAAATATTCAAGTGTGATGCCAAAGGCTGAGGACTCATGAATGTTTTTTTCTCTCCAGTCACGAACAAAGCGGTTTAAAGCATGCACAAGTGCCTCGTTGCGTGGACGAGATGCACAAAAAGTACAGGAATAATCATACCGAGGTACTGAACCAATTTGTCTAAATATCGTGTCTCTTTCACAAATAACACAGTATCCCGGATTAGCTGCAATATCTTTTGTAAACCTCATGATGTTTTTTTTATTATCGCCATAGCTACTTATCGATTTGATTGCAAAAATATCTATGCCTTTTAATGCAGGGGTCGACAAAAGTTCGTCTGCGAGTTGATGAATAAACTGAGGACCTACCGTGATTAGAATACTATCATCTAAAGTGATGTCGGAGAGCATTTGGCCTTTGCTGATGATAGGGATGTTTTGGTTGCAAATAGTCATGAACTTACCAACAATGGAAGGATTATTATCGACAAAAATTATGTTTGAAAAGTTCCATTTATACTCTTCGGCATGCTCGCAAAAAATACGTCCAAATTTACCGCAGCCAAAACAAAACAGTTTTTTTCCTTGTAGGGTAATGGATGCAAGTGTTTCAATATTATCGTATAAATTAGGCGGCAACATGTTGGCCGCTAGCTCTTCTCTTGTTAGGTTGTACTTTTTGTAGATATCCATGCTGATACATCCTCCTTGAGTTTTAGCCTAAATATTCTCGAATAAATAAAGTACATTTTGGAACTTAGCCAAATATGGCTTTACCGCATAACTATTTTGGTACCATAGCGCCACTATAATTCCGATCTTTTCTGATTCCACAAGATCGGTTATTTCGTATACCGGATAATTTTTATGATAGTTATTTGTTTTGTACCCGGGTGAAACCACAAATCCTGCCAAATTATTTATGGGTGCCTTTTGCAGAATGATATGCTCAAGTGAGCTGTTCACACCATAAATATATAATTTTTCGACACTTTGGATAAAAGATATAGTCTTAGCTTTTGTGATCATTTGCTCCGTAGATGGAGCACTAAGAGAAAGATGATCTGGAATAAATGAGGATATATCTTGTAAAGATATGTCTAAGTTTTTAGATCGCTGAATGTTTTGCAAAATATATTGGATATCATAACTGTTACTGAGGAAAATTTGCTGTAAAACGTCTAGTATTACTTTGTGATTGTAATTTCTTTGCAAGAAAGCTTTCTTTTTAAGAAGTGGATATCCGAGCCGAATATTTTGGTTGCTTTCCCTGAAAATGCTATATTTTTGACGACCCATAAGGGTATCAAAAGTGTATTCTAATTTTGTCAGATGTTCAAAAAGGCCGCGTTCGAATACAATGCCTGCATCTGCATAGCTTTTAATATCCGATACAGATTCTTGACTGAAAAAAAAATCAAGTTCTCCGCTTGCAATAATCTTGCTGCGAAAAACCATGAAGTAGGAATGTAAAAAAAAATCAAACCACTCGTCTGTGTAAGATATCCCCCAAAAATCACAAGGCCTTTGCTCCATTGCAGAAAATATCTCTTTGAATGGCTTTAATGGACCAAAAAAAGTATCGTTACATAGTAATAACTCATCATATTGTTTTAACGAAGTAGGCTCGAGATATTCTGTGATGACATGTGCATATGCGCGTGCATCATATCCTACATTTTCACGTACAATAACATCTGCGCACACGGTGTGCAATTTATCAAGATATTGGTTGTTTACATATCCGTTTATGACGGAAATAACCCTTGTGGAAACCGTATGCAATTCTTTAATTAAATAAAAAATATAATCATCAAATATACCGTCTTTGTCATGAAGAACCAAAATGGCACATCTTTTCATTCGAACACCCCTTTTGCACGAGCGATTTTCGGTATACATTTGCCGAATTTTATTACAGTACCATTATGTGACAGCATAAAGTACAGTATCGTGCCAGTCACTTGTGTGGTGTCGAATGTAAATTTTATATTCAGGTAATAATTCTTTTATATAAAGAGGTATCTCTAAAATATCCTCGGGTTTATGATAAAGGCAGATAGCTAGTTTAGGCTTATGTTTTAGAATGGTTTGTCTTGCACCCATCAATGCATTGAGCTCGGCGCCTTCGATGTCCATTTTAATAAAAGTAATAGCGTCGTTACCGCATATGTTGTCTATAGAATCGACACTTATTGAAAAGTCACCATCTTTTTCAATTATATGGCTTCCGCCATTAGCGGCCATTGCAAAATGTAAGGTGTCAGCACAGTTCCACAAACCCACCGAGTGAAGTTCCGTGTTGTGTAATGGTATAATTTTTTCTTTTATTGTATCTATTTGATCACAATCAGGCTCAAATAGATAGATTTTTTTATAGGTGTTATTACACCATTGTGCAAATTGAAGTGAAGTGTTACCGTTATACACGCCGGCATCAACAAAAATTTCATCTGCTTGTGGCTTCATGATATCGGAGACAAAATAACAATCTTTGTCGGCAATAAGTATACAAGCGAAAATATTTTTTTCGTCAATATGTTGTGAAAGACAATCGTATATTTCATTAAGATATGTAGTGGTGGCAATAATCACATTGCTTTTAGAATATTTGGAAAAGAGTATTTCGGGAGATATGACAGTGTACCCGCAAATATCACTGATTTTATCGTGGTTCTTGTCGCAAAATAGAATGTCAGCAGAAGGAAAACGTGAAACAACATTAGGTAAAATATATGTTCCTATAGTTCCAGCTCCATAAATTATAATAGTGTTGTTTACATCGTCAGGTGAAATTTTTATTTTGGTAAAGTGCTGTAAATGTGCATTTAGCCTTATGCTGTCAGAAGTATGCTCGATGAGTGCTTGCATACTTTTTTTGCTAGCCGTAATATTGTATTCAATTCGACTCAAAAAAACATTTTTCGAGACATCATCTTCCAAAAAATCATATATCTTTTGTGCAGTTTTAAAAAAATCAGCATAACATATGTTTTCATCAGCCATATCGATTCTCCTAGTGGTTTAAATGAGTTGCAAATAGCTTAATAAAATATTGGTTTTTGTTTGTTGAGTAGTTTGGATAACTGCGAATAGGAAATATATTTATGCCTATAATTTAAAAGAGGTTTATATTTCATGTAGAATTCATATAATTTTGATAAAATAAAGTAAGAAGTACTAATTTTATATGATTAGTAACTTGAAATATCCATTTTCTTTTGTGGGATTTGAAAATATCTTATTTAGTATTTTATCATATATTTTAATGTGGGACAACTTGTTTTAGATTTAACAAAGTAAATTTGATTCCTTAAGCATTGCAAAATATGATGATATGATGTATTATTACTTCAAATAAGTAAATACAAGGAGATATAAAATGAGAGCAGCAGGTATATTGATGCCCATATCTTCATTGCCGTCACCTTATGGCATAGGAACTATAGGAAAAGCTGCGTATAATTTTGTGGACTTTTTAGCGAAAGCAAAGCAAGTGTATTGGCAAATTTTGCCGCTAGGGCCAACAGGCTATGGTGACAGTCCATATCAGAGTTTTTCGGCGTTTGCGGCAAATCCGTACTATATTGATTTAGATATGTTGATAAAGGATAAATTGCTGACACAAATAGAGGTTGATGCAGTAGACTTTGGTGACGATCAAAGCGGCATAGACTATCTTAAGCTGTTTGAAAACAGAAAACAACTATTGAATTTAGCAGTTAACAGGTTCAATTTAAAAAGTAAGAAGTTTAAAGTGTTTCAAAAAGAAAATGCGCATTGGCTTTTGGACTATGCAATTTTTATGGCGCTTAAAGAAAAATATGAGCATTGTTCTTATACCGAGTGGAGCGAAGATATTCGTACACGTGAGAAAACTGCGATGGAAAAAGCAAAAATAGAGCTAAAAAAGGATATAATCTTTTGGCAAGTTGCTCAATATTTTTTCTTCAGCCAGTGGCGCAAGCTGAAAGTATATGCAAACAAAAAAGGCGTAAAAATTGTGGGGGACATACCTATTTATGTGTCGCCGGACTCATCGGACTTGTGGGCAAATCCCCAGCTGTTCCAAGTGGATGAGTATAAAAAAATGACAGAGGTTGCAGGGTGTCCACCGGATGCATTTACTGCAGATGGTCAATTATGGGGCAACCCGCTATATGATTGGGATTACCACTCACAAACGGATTATGAGTGGTGGATTGGACGTATGTCACATGCATGTAGCATTTACGATGTTGTGCGAATAGATCATTTCAGAGGATTTGCCGGGTATTATGCTATAAAAGCTGATGAAAAAACAGCAAAGCATGGGCGATGGAGGATAGGGCCATCAAGTGCGTTTATAGAGTCTTTAAAGGCGGCACTACCAAAGATGGAGATAATTGCTGAAGATTTAGGCTTTTTAACAGCTGATGTTTATGCTCTTTTGAAAAGCAGTGGATTCCCCGGCACGAAAGTGCTACAGTTTGCGTTTGATTCCCGTGAAGAAAGTGATTATTTGCCACACAATTATCCTAAAAACTGCGTTGTGTACACAGGTACTCACGACAACACAACTACAGAGGACTGGAAAATAAAAGCACCTAAGAAAGATGTCGAGTACTGCAAAAAATATCTTGATATAAAAGAGGGCGATGACTTTACACGAAAATGTATAAGAGCATGCTTTGGCAGTGTGGCTGATACGTGTATTATCCCAATGGCAGACTGGCTGGGTCTTGGTGAAAACGGCAGGATAAATACTCCGTCCACTGTTGGCGGGAACTGGCAATGGAGACTTTCAGAACAAGCGCTCACAAAGAAATTTGCCAAAGAGATTGGCGAGCTGACTAAAATATACGGTAGGGCACGTCAGAAATCTTAACGAAGCTTTAGTATGATATGTGATTTGTATTAAGGGGTCAATGTTATATAATCAAATAAAATATATTCGTAGTTTTTTGTGAATTAATTTATGGAGGTTATCTATGTTAAGTAAACTTGAAAGCATTTTAGCCAAAAAAGTCAAAGATGCAACCAACGAAGAAATTTACATCGCACTTTTAACATTGACAAAAGAAATGGGTAAAGAGAAAAAGCAAAAATCAGACGGCAGGAAACTTTATTATTTCTCGGCGGAGTTTTTAATAGGCAAGCTACTTTCAAATAATCTTATAAACCTTGGCATATATGACGAGGTAAGTGAAATTTTAGCGCAAAACGGTAAATTGATGTCTGAGGTAGAGGAAATAGAGCCGGAACCATCCCTTGGAAACGGTGGGCTTGGCCGTCTTGCTGCATGCTTTTTAGATAGCATTGCAAACCTAGATATAAACGGTGATGGAGTGGGCCTGAACTACCACATGGGGCTTTTCAAGCAAGTGTTTAAAAGTAATATACAAAACGAGATGCCAAACCCATGGATTGAAAAAAACAGTGTTTTGACTGAAACTGATTTTACGTGTAATGTAAAATTTAAAGATTTTGTTTTGCAGGCAAAAATGTATGATATAGATGTTTTTGGCAGCAGTGAATTATCAAATAAACTGCATCTTTTTGATGTAAAAACCCTGGATGAGTCAATTATCGAAGAAGGGATTACATTCGACAAAACGGAAATTGAAAAGAATTTGACATTGTTTTTATATCCTGACGACAGTG
>CAYIZZ010000106.1:0-7976 GCA_964367945.1 uncultured Oscillospiraceae bacterium
CCATCAATTCTTCCCGAACATGCAGCTTTAGCCAGTTTTTGGCCTAAAGTACGTGTCACGTCCAGCACAGTTGTACCCGCAGGCACTTGTTTTATACTGCCGTCTTTTAATGTAACATTTATCATTTCGTCCTCCATTATTAGTCTTTAATTTTATTATTTAATATATACAAATTAAAACACCCCGACCATAAAGGCCGGGGTGAGAAATCCCACGGTTCCACCCGGTTTGTACATCGCATGTGCTGATATACCACTATTTACGCTGTAACGGGCATGCCCGGCAAAGGTTCGCCTTTGCGATAAAGCGGTGGTAAACCGGCATAGGGCCTAGTGTGCTCACAGCACTGCACACCTCTCTTTAAAGCCCATAATTTGCAAGCTCTTGTCCGCTTTTTTATCTTGTCATATTTCGGTTTAAATATACCATTATGCGCCATAATTGTCAATAGAATATTAATGTGATTAATTTATTAAGATACAGTATACAAACTGCACAAACATATGGTATAGTAGGTGTATCTTGTTCGGCACAGATTTTTCACAATTTATTCTTATTTAAACACACTCACAGACTTCCAACCATGCAAAATAACGGCCATTCAGCACACACGTTTGCAATTTTTTCTCATTTATTTTGCTGAGTTTTTTGGATGTGATTCGGATGCTATTTTCTGCATCCTGTAAGGAGGAAACTAATGGGCGATATGTCTATATTTTCACATGGTGCTAAAGTTGTGTTGAGCCCCGACAAAATGCGCGCTTGGATCTCCCTGACACCGCCACAACATGGTACTGCCTACACATCACAGGCAATCGCCGAATGGCTGCCTACACAGGGTGTTGTTTATGGTGCCGATGATAGCATGATAAAAGCAGCTGTATCGAGTGAAAAATATGATACTTTGCTTGAAGTTGCCCGTGGCAAAGAGCCCATAGATGCAAAAGGTGCAGACTATACTTTAAAGGTCAATACTGTTCCTTTCAGCGGCTTAAAGTCCACCGGAGAAGGCGCACTTATCTATGATGATTTATATTTTTTAACCGAGGTAAACGAGGGTGATATTTTGGCCGAGATTTTCCCCGGCATACCGGCACAAGATGGCACTGCTGTCACCGGTGAAAGCATTCATCCCAGACACACAGAGTCCACCGACAAAGTCCTGCAAGGTAGTGGGTTTGTGCTTTCTTCCGACGGCAAATATCATATTGCACCCTGCCTTTCTCACGCAAGCTTTGTAAATGATCAGCTGATTCTTACACCACTCAAAAAAATAGACGGCCTTACGCCTGAAGACGGCGAGCTTTCTTTTAAAGGTAACGTGCTGGTAGACGGCGATATAGCCCCTCATTCCAAGCTGTCGGCCACCGGTAGCATTTATGTTACAGGCCGTGCACTTTCTGCCAACATCAAATCCGGCAACAATTTGCTTTTGTGTAAAGGAATGCAGGATGGTGGCATTTTTGGTTCCATCGAAGCAAAGGGGCATGTGTGGGGCCTTCGGTTTGAGTCTTGCCACATCAAGGCAGAGGGTAACATTCATGCAAACTATCTAATAGGATGTGAGGCACGCTGCAATGGTATGGCCAGCATCCTAGGTGGCAGGGCACTTATCGACAGCACTAATCTATACGCCAAAAACGGTGTCATCACCGGCACTATAGGCGGTGTTGGAAATTCTGCTGTGTCGTCCGGTTTAGAGCGTGAATTTTTCCAGCGTTACGATAACATCGTAAAGAAAATAGATCGTTTGAATATTGATATTCAGTCTTCTCAGCAAAACCTTACCACGCACGAGCGCATCCATAAAAGTAAAGCTGACAAAGGCAAAAACGATCCATCATATAAAGATATGCTATCTAAACGCAACCAATCTTTGAGCGTTTTGAATATTTTAACTGCCGAGCGCACTCGTATGAAGCGTATACTGGGCCAAGCTTCATCTGTGTCCATCATTGTACGTACTGCGGCTGCACCCGGCACTACAATCACCATAGATACCCACACCATGGAAATTGTCAGCACCATGAAAAAAACTCGGTTCCGCTGTAAAGACGAGCTCATTTCCGCAACAGCCATCGCAAACTAATGAGTTTTTCATCAAAACCACTTCATACACACTGTATTTCATTATGT
Organism: uncultured Oscillospiraceae bacterium; assembly: GCA_964367945.1. Lineage (GTDB taxonomy): Bacteria > Bacillota > Clostridia > Oscillospirales > Ruminococcaceae > JAAYCI01. The sequence goes on from CAYIZZ010000106.1 coordinate 2,137, forward strand.
ATTACACATAAATTTACAGTTGATTCATATTTTGATTCCATTTTGTTAACATTAGTTTTTTCTTTCCTCTTTCACCATCTATTATAATTTGTTATACTAATATTATTACTTCATATTATTTCCATTGTATTATTTAGGAGGATCCCGTGGTAATAGAATTAAACAGTTCATCCGATGCAGTGTATAACTCTGTTCGCCCCTTAGCCCTTTTGCCCATGAAAGGTTGCGAAAAAATAGGCAAGGCAGTAGATGATTATTTGCTTGAATGGAGCAGTCATCCCGAAAGCAGTCAGCTACTTACATTTCCCGGATACAACAAAAGCTCTTTTCTTATCAAAGCCGATTGTCCTCGGTTTGGCACAGGTGAAAGTAAAGGTATTATTCAAGAAAGTGTGCGCGGATATGATATGTACATCATATGCGATGTAACAAATTATCATGTTACGTATTCTATGTATAACAAAGAATGCCCCATGAGTCCTGATGATCACTTTGCTGATTTGAAACGGCTTATCGGTGCGGCAGGTTGCAAGCCTCACCGCCTTCATGTCATCATGCCATTCTTGTACGAAGGACGTCAGCATCGTCGCACAGCCCGCGAAAGTCTTGACTGCGCTGTGGCTTTGCAGGAGCTTTACCATCTTGGTGTAGACAGCATAATCACATTTGATGCGCATGATCCTCGTGTACAAAATGCTGTTCCCACAAATAATTTTGACAGTGTTCAATCAGCCTATCAAATTTTGAAATCTATTTTGCGCTTTGCACCTGACATGGTCATAGATAAAAATCACACCATGGTTATTTCTCCTGATGAGGGTGCTGCTGCACGAAACATTTACTACGCCTCAATGATGGGCCTTGACATGGGCCTGTTTTATAAGCGTCGTGATTATTCTAAAGTTGTGGGCGGTCGCAATCCTATTGTTGCTCATGAATATCTGGGCGATCATGTGGAGGGCAAAGACGTTATTATTGCCGATGATATCCTTGCTACCGGTGAGTCTTTGCTGGACATTGCCAAGGAACTGAAACGTCGCAAGGCACGCAGAGTATTTTTAGCCACTACATTCGCTCTTTTCACTTGTGGTACCGGCGTGTACGAGCAAGCTTATCGTGACGGACTTTTCGATCAGCTTTTTGCCACAAACCTTACTCATCTTGATGATAACCTTAAAGCCGCACCTTGGTTTACTGAGGTTAACATGTCTAAATATATTGCTTTACTTATCGCTACCATCAACCACGACAATTCTTTGTCTGATCTTTTAGATCCAAACGATCGCATGCAAGAATTGCTTAGCAAGCACAGAACAGGCTTGCAACTGTAGATGTAGCAATATATCCGAGGGTTGTTACAGTCCTCGGATTTTTCATATTATTAGATAGTATCGATGCTATCAAATTATTTTTAGGAGGCACTTTTATGATCACCATGCAAAGTACCCTTCGTGAAGTGTATCGCAACCCTGTAGGAAAAGATATCTTACTTTTATTAATGCGCAGTGCAAATAAAAACCCCAAAATGCTTCGCAATCCTTTGATAGCCAACCTAAAGCTTTCGGCTATTGACCGCATTATTGGAAAAAAAGTACCCGGTCTTGCTGCCGGTATTGTTCGCATTTTGCAAAATCATCCACAACATGCGCCTGAATTTCCATCTAGTATCAACCCTAAATGGTGGAAAGAGGCTGTAGTATATCAAATTTATCCACGCAGTTTCATGGATAGCAACGATGACGGCATAGGTGATTTAGCCGGTATCAAAAGCCGCATTCCTTACCTTAAGGACTTGGGTGTGGATGTTGTGTGGCTTTCGCCCATCTACGATAGCCCTTGCGATGATAACGGCTACGACGTGCGCAACTATAAGAAAATCCTGCAAGAGTTTGGCAGCATGGCTTCATTTAAGTTTTTGGTCAAAGCTTTGCATGAAGCCGGCATAAAGCTGATGATGGATCTTGTGGTAAATCACACATCCGATGAGCATGAATGGTTCCAAAAAGCCCTGGCTGATCCCACATGTCCTGAAAAAGATTACTATATTTGGGCAAACGGACAAAATGGAAGCCCACCAAACAACTGGCAAAGCTTCTTTTCCGGGTCTGCATGGAATCAATATTCACAAACAGAAGAATGGGCCCTTCATCTTTTCAGCAAAAAGCAAATGGACCTTAACTGGAGCAATCCGGCGCTACGACATGAGATATACGACACCATCCGTTGGTGGCTTGATAACGGTGTGGACGGCTTCCGCCTAGACGTCATCAACTTCATCTCTAAAGACAGCCTGCAAGATGGCAATCCTGTCATCGGCGATGCTTTTGGCTATTGTGGCATTGAGCATTACTTCTATGGTCCTGATTTGCATAATCACCTACAAGAAATGAACAGGGAAGCTTTTTCTATTAAGGAAGACGTGTTCACAGTGGGCGAGACTCCCTGTCTTGGCCTTAATATGAGCCGTATGTTGAGTGCCGAAGAACGCGCCGAGCTCAGCATGGTGTTTAACTTTGATCATATTGACAATCCCGGCCAAAGTCGCATGTTCCCTTATGACTATGATTTGCGCCATTTGAAACCATATTTCCTAAACTGGCAACAAAACTATGGCAACAACTGCTGGCAGGCGCTATTTTTTGAAAACCACGACAATCCACGTATGATAAGTAAAATTCAAAGCGATGTGGCCTGGCGTATGGTTTTGGCAAAATTACTTGCCGTTTTGCAGCTTACCTTGCGTGGCACACCCTTTATATATCAGGGACAAGAGCTTGGTATGACCAATACACAGTTTTCATCCGTAAATGATTTACGGGATGTGGAAGCAAAAAACCGATTCGAAAAGCTTAAAGCACTTTATTCCGAGGCCGATTCTGCCGGTGAGCAAATTGCTCTGGAGACTGTCCTCTGGGGCACTCGTGATCATAGCCGTACACCCATGCAGTGGACCAGTGACCGTCATGCCGGATTCACAAAGGGCGAGCCTTGGATGCCACCAAATCCAAACTATCCTACCATAAACGCTGAAAACGAAATGGCGAATCCAAACTCTGTATACCACTTTTTCAAGAAGCTTATTGCACTGCGCAAGGAGCATGCCGCCTTGATATATGGCGATTTTTCTCCGGTTTTTGCCGATCAGAAAAACACATTTTGTTATTTCAGAACACTTGGCAACGATAAACTTTATATTGAAATCAACCTAAGTGAAGAAGCACAAAAACGTCCGGGTCCTTTAAGCGCCCATCACCATCTCATTGCCAGTAACTATGGCAGAGTTTCTTCAAACCTACGTGCTTATGAGGCCAATGTATATTCTATTTTCTAAGTCGTTTCATCATTAAAACATAAAAAACCGAGTGGCTGTTTTTAGCACACTCGGTTTTTTCATGTTTATTCATCGTAAAATCGATATAATAAGTTTATTTTATCTGCATCACTTTTTTATACTCAGCAATTTGTTTTTTCACTGCTGTCGGTGACGGACCACCTTCACTGCTGCGTTCAGATATGCATGTGGCCAAATCTATAGCATTGTGCACGTCCTCACAAAACAAATCACTGGCTTTTTTATACTCTGATAGCGGCAAACTCTCAAGGGTTTCACCCTCTGCCACACACATCGCCACCAGCTGGCCTATGATTTTATACGCATCCCTAAATGGCATGCCTTTTTTTACCAGATAATCTGCACAATCAGTAGCGTTTATAAATCCTTTTGCCGCTGCTTTTTTCATGTTTTCCTTTTTCACGTTCATTGTTTCTATCATCGGCCGCATTGCTTTTAGGCAAAGTAAAGCTGTATCCACCGCATCAAACACTGCCGGTTTATCCTCTTGCATATCTTTGTTATACGCCAGTGGCAAGTTTTTCATCATGGATAATAGTGTTGTTAAATCGCCATATACTCTAGCGGTTTTTCCACGTACCAGCTCCGTGATATCGGGGTTTTTCTTTTGTGGCATGATGGACGAGCCTGTAGCAAATGCATCATCCAGCTCTATAAAAGAAAACTCGCTGCTACACCACAAAATAATTTCTTCCGATAGCCTCGACAAATGTGTCATCAATATGCTCAGTGCCGCCGCAATCTCGATGCAAAAATCCCTATCCGACACAGCATCCAAACTATTTGCGCAAACACCATCAAAACCCAGCTCGGCCGCTGTGAGGCTTCTATCTATAGGATATGTAGTCCCGGCCAGTGCACCTGCACCTAGGGGGCTTTGGTTCATTCGATTTTTTGCGTCTTGCAGCCGCTCATAATCTCTGCGCAGCATCTGCGCATATGCCATCAAATGATGTGCAAACGTTATGGGCTGAGCCACCTGCAAATGAGTATATCCCGGCATCACGGTATCTATATGCTGCTCTGATAAATTCACAAGTGTTGTTGCCAAAGCTTTTGTCTCATCCATCAGCTCGTTTGACTTTTTACGCAAATAAAGCCGTAAATCTGTAGCCACTTGGTCATTCCTGCTACGTGCTGTGTGTAGGCGTTTTCCTGCATCACCTATTCGAGTGGTCAGCTCTTGCTCCACAAACATATGTATATCTTCCGCTGTACCATCTATCAAAAGCGTTCCATTTTCTATATCTTTTTCAATATCCTGTAGTGCCGCCTTGATGTCGGTATAGTCTTTTTCGGTTAATATCCCACTTTTACACAGCATATGTGCATGTGCAATACTGCCTTTGATATCTTCACGAAACATCACCCAGTCAAATGAAATAGATGAATTAAAGTCATTTATGTCCTTATCAAGCTCTTTACTAAAGCGCCCCGCCCACATTTTCATTTTCTGTCTCCTTGTACTAAAAGAATGTGACTATTATTAATTTACCCCACCATAGGCGGGGTAAATTTTTATGTTTCTTTATAGTGCGGCCGCACCATATATACCGGCATCGTTACCTAGCTCGGCACGATCCACTTTTGGCATTTTACTCCTGTCACCGGCAAAAACATGAGCGTACACATACTCTCTAACTGCTGATATAAATGCTTCACCTTCATTTGCAATACCGCCACCTAAAAGCACCATGTCGGGCCGCCAGATATTTACAGCATTCACCACTGTCATTCCCACATATTTCACGTAGTTATCCACCACAGTTTTTGCGGCGGCGTCACCCTCGTTTGCGGCAATAAATGGTATTCTTCCGTTCATGTTTTTAAGGTCCCCGTCACACAAGCGCCACATTACCGAGTTTTTATCGTTTTCAGCAGCACGCTTTGCATCTCGTATCAATGCAGTAGCTGAAGCATATGCTTCCACACAGCCTCTTTCTCCACAAGGGCACTCTTCGCCATCTATTGCTATCATGGTATGGCCAAACTCCATACGGCCTGCGCCACCACCTTGTGGGCGAGAATCTACAACCACGCCACTGCCTACACCTGTACCCAGTGTAAACATCACCACATGACTTGCATCCTTTGCGGCACCGTTCACCACCTCGCCAAACACAGCTACATCAGCATCGTTTGCAAGCTGCATAGGCAAATCAGCGGGGAAATGACTGCGCACCTCAGAAAGTAGTGGCACATCCACCCAGTTGAAATTTCCGGCAAACGCCACTACGCCATTGTCCGTGTCTATCATTCCCGGACTTGCTATGCCTAGACTAACACAATCTTTAAGCTCGATACTATTTTCAGCCAACACCTGCTTTACCAGGTTTGCCATATCGGCCGCCACGTCCTGCCATGTGCGATTATACGGGTCCGTACTGCCACTTTTTTTACCAATAAGCACACCGTTTCCGTCCACCACACCTACTTTTATATTGGTTCCGCCCAAGTCAATTCCTATCCGATATTCCATAGTGATACC
>CAYIZZ010000107.1:0-7966 GCA_964367945.1 uncultured Oscillospiraceae bacterium
CATTCACAATGCCTCCATCGCCTATCTGCACACAGCGAATCACTTTTCGCTTATCATCCAGTGCTATCATATACACTTCTTCGTTACGTTTGCCGAAAAACTTTGGCATTATATATTTTCCGGCCTTTTGGGTAGAGTCAATGATTTCTCCCGGCATAGACTTGTTTTCAAGATAATACCCACTCATCGGCAAAATCATTTTCAGCAATACAGCGCTGTTTTCACCCATGCCTTTCACCTGCATCAGCTCTTCCACCGGCGCATCAATCACCGCCGCAAAGCTACCAAATTTATTTATCAAAGCATGAGCCAGCTCATTTGTATCACGCCTTGGTATGGCATAACATAACAAAAGCTCGAGTATGGTGTGTTCTTCAAGACCGTTTAGCCCGTGCTTTAAAAATCTGGCACGAAGCCTACCCCTGTGGCCATTGTGCACACTCATTCCCTCACCCCTTTAACCCGCTGATATATATCTTAGTATACACCAATTTTTCCCAAATATGCAAGGAGGATAGCCGCTTGAAACAATTTACCGCCGATAAAAATGAAAATGGTATGCGCCTATCACGATTTGTGGAAAGTGTTACAACCGGCTTGCCAAGCTCTGTCATGTACAAGTCTTTTCGCAACAAGCGCATAAAGATAAACGGCAAAAAAGCAGACGCTTCTTATCGTCTTGTTCTTGGCGATGTTATCGAGCTTTATATCAACGACTGCTATTTCCCTAAAGTAACCTCTACTAAGTATATATATACATCACAAAACACATCGCATGTGGATTTCAAAACAGAATACGAGGACGAAAACATCGCCGTTTTATATAAACCCAGCGGTGTGCTCAGCCATGCCGATAGCGCCACTTCACCTAACCTGCTTTCGGCATTCACCCAACACCTTGTGGAAAACGGTGAGTTTGTGCCTTGCATGGAAACCACATTTCAACCGGCTTTATGCAACCGACTTGACAAGGGTACTGAAGGTTTAATTTTGGCAGCAAAAAACGCCGCCGCTCTGCGTGATACCAACGATATCATCAGACAAAACCTTTTGCGTAAGGCTTATTTATGTATATGTACAGCCACCCCACGAGATGGCATTTTTCATGCATTTCACATCAGGGATCGCAGTACTCATTCTGTCACCATTCATGCAAACGAGCTGCCGTATTCAAAGCCTATTACCACCGAAATCAAAGTGCTTGACAGTTTCAAAACCTTTTCTTTGTGTGAGGTCGTGTTGCACACCGGCCGCACTCATCAAATTAGGGCTCATCTTGATTTTTTAGGCGCTCCTATTTTGGGTGATCGTAAATATGGACGTGCTAATATAAATAAAGCAACCGGGTTTTCATCGCAGGCTCTTTGTGCGCACAGTTTGACTTTTTTGCATGATATACCAAAAGAAAACCATCTTTCTTATCTGTGTGGCAAAACATTTTCAGCACAAAATGCCCAGATACCTCTTTTATGGAAAAGGCTTTGTGCTAACTCTTTATAGGCCATCATGCCGATAACAGCTAATAAAAAAACTCTTATTTAGGAAGTTTTCATTCTTCCAAAACAAGAGTTTTATTTTATTTACTCTGTAACTTTTTTGCGTAAAATACTATATGGTACAAGGCTTTCTCCATCTATCGCAGGCAGTGAAAAATTCATCTTACTACGCGCTGTAGAATCTGTTTCATTACCACGCTCGTCCCATATAACCTCAGGTGTGAATGATATCGACTTTCCGCCGGGTATCAGCACTTCCAGCTCTTCTCCCAGCACAAATTTCCCACGCTGAGTGCAATATATTTTTCCGTCTTTTTGTTCTTCCACCACACCAATCAGCTGCCATTGTCTGATATATCCGCCACATTCAACACTTTGCGTGGCACCTTCTTTTCCTAAAAAGAATCCCGGTGAATACGGCCTATGTGATATTTTTTCTATCTCTGTTTTTGTGAAATCCGGCATTACATACGGCCCTTCTTTCAAGGCCTCGTCCAATGCCGCACGATATGCCGCCGTTGTAGATGCCGCATAATAAAAACTTTTAGCCCTGCCTTCAATTTTAAGACTGGTTGCACCGGCCTCTATCACCTTGTCTAAAAACGGTGCCGCACATAAATCGTCTGCCGTTAAAATATAGCTTCCTTCTTCATTCTCGCCTATTTCACAGTATTGTCCGGGACGTTTTTCTTCCACAATACTATATTTCCATCTGCAGGGCTGTGAACATTTACCTCTGTTGGCATCCCTTTGTGTGAAATAATTCGACAATAAGCACCGCCCGGACACACTCATACACATAGCTCCATGAACAAACACCTCAAGTTCCAACTCTTTTGGTGTTTTTTGGCGTATCTCGGCAATTTCGCCTAGCGACAACTCTCTTGCCAGCACCACACGTTTTGCCCCTAAATCAAAGGCTGCATTCGCAGTGGCATAGTTCATGATACCCATTTGTGTAGATGTGTGAATCTCGGTATTTGGTGCTACTTTCTTGGCTAAGCTCAGCACTCCCAAATCTGCCAAAATCATGGCATCTACGCCGACATTCTCGGCCATTCGCATGGTATCCATCACACCATCCAGCTCTGTATTTACAGGTGTGGTGTTAAGTGTCAAGTACACTTTTTTGCCCATGCTATGTGCCAGCCGCACAGCATCATCCAGCTCTTCTTCGTCAAAATTGGCACTGGCCGCACGCATGCCAAAGCTTTTCGCGCCTAAATAAACAGCATCTGCACCAAAAGCCAAAGCAAAGCGCAAGCTTTCTTTATCTCCGGCGGGTGATAATAACTCTATCTGTGATTTCATTCTTATTCGTCTTCCTCTTCATCATCTTCCGGCTCAATGCCTAAGGAAGCTGCCACTGCGGCATTCACTTCTTCCGCGTCGGCCAAGTTGCGCTCGTGCTGGTTATATGTCTCGGCATAATAGTATTTTGGCGGTGTGGCCTCGTCGGTCAAGAAGTAGAAATAATCGTGTTGTACCGGCCAAATTGCCGCTTCAATAGCTGCAAAGCTCGGGTTACAAATAGGTCCTGCCGGGAAGCCTTCTATTGAATTTTCGTAGTTGTCCGAGGTGATATAAGCGTTATAAATCTCGCGTGGAATGGCATCTTCGCTGCCATATTCAGGCGCTACCCAGTTGCGCAAATAATAATATGTAGAGTCACTACCTAATGTTTGTCGTGCTATTTCGCTGTTTTCTATATTTATACGATTCCAGAAAACGCCCGATACAAGGCCTTGATTTTCTATGTCAGGGAAGCTTGCTTCTTTTTCAATGATGGACGCCATGGTAATCGCTTCCAAAACAGTAATGTTTAGCTCTTCCATGCGATCTAACATGTCTTGAGTAATAAGGCTATTCGTTTGATTCAATAGGTAACGAATAACTGTATTAGGGCTGGCATCGGAATAAAATTCATATGTGTCAGGCGCCAAATACCCCTCAAGACGCATATATGTATTGGGATGTGCATCAATATAATTGAAAAGAGAAATATCAGAAAAATCGCCTTCCTGAGCTTCTTTCACAAACTCTTCTGCTGTAAAAGACATACCGGCCTCTTCGCAGCGCTGTCCAAACTCATACACTGTTTGTCCCGGACCAAATGTGATTTTAATAACTTCCTGATCCACCGGTGGCGCAGTTAAAAGGCTAATAATTTCATCATAACTCATACCCGGTGTAAGGGTATATCGTCCCGACAAAAATCCGGTAGCACCATTGATACGAGTGTACAAGCTGAATATATCCGTGCTGCTAATCAGGTCATTTTCCACCAGTAACTCGCCGATATCTGCACGAGTAGAGCCTGCGGGGATATCTACCACCACCGGTGCATCTCCGCTTGAGTTACTACCATCCAACTCGCCAGTTACAAAGAAAAATCCTATCAAAAGCACAATAGCTGTTATTACAATTACCACTGTGAACACCAAAAGGCATCCACGATTTGCAAACTGTACACTGCGCTCATAATCGTAATCAATCTCTGCTACCGAGCTTGCACCTGCCCTTGCTCTAGGCTTTTGTGCTTTGCGTACCACAGTTTTTTTCGCTTCATTTGATATTTCTGTTTTTGGTGTAGGTCTTTCCATCATGTTCTCTTTCCTTCCTTGCTAACTAATTCCATATTATATTTCGGGATACACCTGTGCGAATACTTCTTTTGTTATTTCTTTTCCCTGCAAAGCTTCTACCAAAGCCTTTGCAAACATAAGCGCCACGCCTGCACTGCGCCCTGTGATGATTTTACCGTCTATTTCCACGGCGCTGCCTGTCACAGTACAGCCATCCAAATCCGATTGTACTGCCGGAAACGCTGTAACCGACTTGTTTTTCAGCAGTCCATTTGCATGTAATATTTTAGGTGCGGCACAAATAGCAGCTATCCATAAACCCCTGCCATCTGCTTCTTTTAAAGCTTTTATCACTGTTTGGCTGTTTTGCAAATTCACAAAGCCTGCCCCACCCGGCAAAAACACAAGATCTGCCTCTTGCGGTAGCTCGAAACCTTCAGCATCTATATCTGCTGTGATAACAATTCCATGTGCGCCTGTAACAGTTTTTGAGCCAACTCCCACCGTCACCACATTTATATCAGCACGTCGCATCATGTCAATCGGCGTAATAGCTTCTATTTCTTCAAAACCATTTGCTAAAAACACAAAAGCTGTTTTCATATAGCTTCCTTTCCTTTGCACTTTTACTACATGCAATAATCATGTTTTTTTAATATTTATCAGCTATCCATCATTTGCAAAAATCCTACTTTTATATCTTCCATCGCAAAACGAAGATATGCATTTTGTATACTTTCATTTTGCCACATTGCAAGCGCAAACGGGTGATTTTTTCCTTGACCATAAAAAAGATTACTATTTTGTGCAAGAGTTAAGTGTATCTTTTGAGCTCCCATCACTTTTGCCATGTGTCCCAGCAGGCACTGTGCAGAATAATCATCTTTCGCAAAAATTTCCGGCACCAAAAGCTCATCATTATGTTTTATGCACACACCGTAGCTTTCTTTTTCACTTTCTTCAAAAACCATCACTTTTTCTGTGTTTAGGTCTTTGTCCATCACTGTACATGATTCTTTGCCAAAAGCAAAAAATGACATTTGTCCATATTTTTTTCGCAAGGTGTACAGTTCATCCATACTAATGCTTTTTTGCGTGTATACACCGCTGACGTCGTTTGTCACAAATGTATCTTGACTTATATACCGCAAACAAATCAAGCTATTGTATCCACGTTTTTCATAAAAAGGGATAAGTTCTGGTTCTGCCGGCACAAGCACGGAAAAACTAGCGCCATCTTTCTCATACTCTTTTTTTGCAAAATCCATAAGCTTGCTCATTACGCCCCGGCCTCTAGCTTCTTTTCTTGTAGCCAAAGCATATAGATACACGCCTTTTTTTTCGTTTAAATAGCACGGCACCGCCATCATCATTGCATCAATTTCTTTTTCCTCAGTTTGTGCCACATACACATTTTCAATGCCGGCAAAGCTTTTTATGCAATCTTTAACAAACTCAGCACTATCTAAAAACACTTCTTCCCATAAGGCTGTTAGTATAATGATATCATTATGCTCAGCCTTACGAAACATATAGGACATCACACTAATCTCCTATCCACTCTGCCGTATACTCTTCTTCTAAAAACGCCGGATGATATGACAATTTCGCAGTACGTAGTCCCTCACCGTCTAGGTCATTTTCACGGTTTATGTAGGTGTAGTCTTTACAAAAGTGTCGTGCCATTTCACGGTTTATTATTGGGTATGCGCCCCTCACAGTATACAGTGCCTTTTCCACATGGGTTACAAACACATCGCCGCTAAGCACACTGCCAAACGAAAATGCTACTATCTTGCCATCCACTGTTATGTATCCACCTTTTAGCTCAAGCTCATCATATTGTCCGCAAATCATGCAGTTAATGGCCTTATACTCCTGACGGATTCCGGCATCGCCTTCGTTGTCTTCCAGTCGGCTCCATTTTTTGTTAAACTCACACACCGCCTCAATGCTATCCGATGTGATTTCATGAAACTCCCAGCCCGGGTTTTCACGCTCAAATGCCGAGCAGTGGTTGCGCTTTTTTTGGTATTTTTTACCTGACAAATTCATCAGATCTTCCGAAAGATAAATATAATCTGCTTCGCCGCGTGGTTTTTCGTAACGAAACTTGTTTGGATACTGCTCTTTCAAGGCTTCCATCGCCTCTTGTGTCAATGAATAAATTTTCGCAGGATGCCCCATCTCTTTTGCATCAGCTAAAATAGCATCTATAGCTTCCTTCACGTCTCCTGTTCCTGCCGGGTATAAATAAAGCAGTTTATCGGCCTCACTTCTAGCCATAACAAAGTCTTTAAATCTTGCAATTTTTGTATTGAATGTTTCACTCCACATATAGATATTTGCAAATGAAAACTCACAACTCTTATATCCGTTTGCATCAAGTAAAGGCCTTGCCCACTTACCGTCTTCTGGTGTCACCTCATGAAATGTCATTTAAGCACCTCTGCTGTTTTATTTTTCATTTCTTTTGCAATATCTTCTTTTGTTCGCATTTGTCCATTTTCCGTACAGGATATCACCTGCCACTTAAACCGTTGTGCACAAAAATGTGCCGCTTTACGGCAACGATTCAAATATTCAACATCTTGCTCGTGAATATCTTTTTTACTCTCATCACCTTCATATCGCTTACTTAAAAGTTTTTGGCTAATATCAGGTTGTACATCCAGTAAAATCACCATATCCGGTTCAGGTAATCCCATTTTGTTGTACTCAAAATCAAAAAGCCAATCTGTAAAGCTGTCCCACTGGTTTTCAGGCAGTTTTGCACATTGGTGCACAGCATTTGCAGTGGTGTATCTATTTGCCAAAACAACTCCGCCTTGCTTGTGATGCTCCGCCCACGTTTTGGCGTAAGACGCATATCTGTCCACCGCAAAAAATGCACTGGCTGCATATGCATTCACATCATCGGGTTTTTCGCCAAATTCACCTTGTAAGTACATTTTAAGAGGTATGGAGGCCGGGCTATCGTAATCGGGAAAAGAAAGCAGTTTCACATCTTTTTTGTACATACTTTCAACCGTTTGTGCCAGCAGTTTTGCCTGGGTATCTTTACCGCTACCATCAAGACCTTCAATGACTATAAAGCGTCCCATTAGCCACCTTCTTTTTCTTCGTTTGCTAAGCTTTTATATTTTTTTTGCACTTCGTCCATCTTACCACAGCTCATTTTTCCTTCACTGCACGGCCCACTTACGCAAGCTGGTCCTGAAGATATAAATAACGTGGGAGCTACTTCTTTCACTTTCATAAGCATTTCATCCGCTAGATGATGGATTTCCCACTGGGCACGCTCGCAACAGCGCAAGCGGAAAAAGTTATGTAAGCTGCGTGCATTGAATGTTGCCACCATCTTTGTTGTACACGCGTTTGGAAGCACAAACCTTGCGTCTTCTATCGCTTGCTTTTTAGCCTTTTGAGTAGCTTGTTTTTCAGGCATTCCGCTTTCAATGTAGCTTTCTTTATGCTTTTCAAAAAGTTGTTGTGAAAGGTCTCTGTATATTTTCGCCTCGTCTTCCATCGCTTGGTCAAACAGCTTTTGAGTACTATCGTCTTCTGAAATATTCGGAGGCGTGATATATTCAAACTCGTCAAGCTCCACATACCGCTGACTTTGCACACTGAAAGAAGCTATTCTATGACGTGTTATTTGTGCTAGCAAACTACGACTTACCCCTTCTATCGCAAAGGTAAACACCGCATGTTCCATCGGACTTTCATGCCCCAAGCCTGCCAGCATCTTCACAAACTTTGCAGCATCTTCTGCACTCATTTTTTCTTGCAAGTCTGCCACACCCACTTTGGAATAGCACAGTTTTGCCGCTGTAGCTATCACCATTTCAGGGTTTTGAGTATATGCAATCAGCTCTACTTTCA
>CAYIZZ010000108.1:0-7793 GCA_964367945.1 uncultured Oscillospiraceae bacterium
GCAAGGCCTTTACGTGCACCACGAGATGCAATAAAGTATTCAAGAATGTTAAGGCCTTCACGATAGTTTGCACGAATAGGAATCTCAATAGTTTTACCTGAGGTATTTGCAATAAGACCACGCATACCCGCCAGCTGACGAATCTGCTGCATGCTACCACGAGCACCTGAGTCCGCCATCATAAATATTGGGTTGTTCACATCAAGGTTATCTTCCAACGCTTTCGATACCTCGGTAGTGGTTTTTTCCCATACGCTCAAAATACTTTTTAGGCGCTCATCGTTAGAGATAAGACCTTTATTATATTGTTTTTCCACTTTCAAAACAGCTTCGTCTGCTTCTTTTATCAGCTCGGCTTTACGCGGAGGAATAACAGCATCAGATACCGCAACTGTTAGGCCGGACAATGTGGAATATTTAAAACCTTGTGCTTTGATTTTATCAAGCACACGTGATGTCACATCAGTACCGTGACGCTGGATACAACGGTCGATAATATCTCCCATTTTCTTCTTGCTAACAAGAAAATCCACTTCCAAAAGGAAAGATTTTTCAGGATCATTGCGATCAACATATCCAAGGTCTTGCGGAATGGGATCATTGAACAAAATACGACCTGCGGTAGCATCAATGATTTTCGATCTCATCTCGCCATTCACTTCCATAGTGCGGCGCACACGGATGCGACTGTGCAGTGTAATAGAACCTTCATGGTAAGCCATGATAGCTTCATTTTCACTTGCAAACACTTTGCCTTCGCCCACATCACCCGGAGTTTCCATGGTCATGTAATAGCTTCCAAGCACCATATCCTGCGTTGGAACCACAACAGGCTTACCGTCTGAAGGTTTCAGTAGGTTTTTGCTGGCTAGCATGAGGCTTTTTGCCTCTCTTTGTGCCTCTTCACTAAGTGGTACGTGAACAGCCATCTGATCGCCATCAAAGTCAGCATTGTAAGCGGTACACACCAGCGGATGTAGTTTTAGCGCACGACCCTCTACCAGTATCGGCTCAAACGCCTGAATACCCAAACGGTGAAGTGTAGGTGCACGGTTTAGCAGTACTGCGTGGCCTTTGATTACTGTTTCCAAAGAGTCCCACACCTCTGCGCGAGTACGCTCTACCATTTTACGTGCACTTTTAATATTATTTGCAATGCCATTTTCTACCAAGTCTTTCATTACAAAAGGCTTGAACAGCTCAAGAGCCATTTCTTTTGGCAGACCACACTGATACATTTTAAGCTCAGGACCAACCACGATAACGGAACGTCCGGAATAGTCTACACGTTTGCCCAAAAGGTTCTGACGGAAACGTCCTTGCTTACCTTTCAGCATATCGCTAAGGCTTTTCAGTGGACGGTTGTTCGGGCCTGTCACCGGACGACCTCTGCGGCTGTTATCTATCAGCGCATCCACAGCTTCTTGCAACATACGTTTTTCGTTGCGCACAATAATATCAGGCGCGCCCAGTTCCAACAGACGTTTCAACCTGTTATTACGGTTAATTACACGACGATACAAGTCATTCAAGTCACTTGTTGCAAAACGGCCACCGTCCAGCTGTACCATAGGACGAATATCCGGCGGAATTACCGGTATGTTGTTCATTATCATCCACTCAGGGCGGTTACCGGAATGACGGAAAGACTCCACCGCTTCAATGAGTTTCAAAATACGCACTTTCTTTTGGCCGCCAGCTTCTTCCAAATCGTTGTGAAGCTTTGCACTCATTGCATCAAGATCAATTTTAGCCAAAAGTTCCTGTACTGCCTCTGCGCCCATGCCTGCTTGGAACTCATCTTCATACCGCTCGCGCATATCCCAGTATTCTTTTTCACTTAGAATTTGCTTTTCTTCCAGCGGTGTAAAGCCTGGATCTGTGACAATATAAGCTGCAAAATACAGCACCTTCTCCAATAGTCTTGGTGAAATATCTAGCATCAGGCCTATCCTGGAAGGAATGCCTTTAAAGTACCAAATATGGCTAACCGGTGCTGCAAGCTCTATATGGCCCATGCGCTCTCTACGCACTTTTGCACGAGTTACTTCAACGCCACAGCGCTCACAAATTTTACCCCTTGAGCGGATGCGTTTATATTTACCGCAGTTACACTCCCAGTCCTTTGTTGGCCCAAAAATCTTTTCACAAAATAGGCCATCGCGTTCCGGTTTCAGTGTGCGATAGTTAATGGTTTCCGGTTTTTTTACTTCGCCGCTACTCCAATTTCTTACCTGCTCCGGAGAGGCAAGCCCAATTCTAATCGAATCGAATTCGTAAAAATCCATGCAGTTTACCCTTTCTTTGTGTTAGAGTGTTCTTTCTGAGAAGACAACCCTATTTTCTTTTTTTAAACGCATTGCCTAGTCAAGCAAATCATCTTCCAATACATCTTCTTCGATAAACATATCATCCGATTCAGGCACTGACACATTGTCTTCGTACTCGAACTCGCCTTCACCCTCTACATGCTCAATGGAATATTCACTATTTAGTTCTTCTTCTATCACGATGCTGTCACCCACAACTCCTTCTGGAGTGTATCTGTCATCTTCGTCATAGTTTTGTTTCAAATCTATTTCGTTTCCTTCTTTATCTTGCACTACCATGTCAAGACCCAAACTTTGAAGCTCTTTAATAAGCACACGGAAACTCTCCGGTATGCCGGCTTTCGGAACTGCCTGGCCTTTAACAATAGACTCATATGTTTTCACACGACCCACAACGTCGTCACTCTTAACAGTAAGAATTTCCTGAAGTGTATATGCTGCACCATATGCTTCCAGTGCCCACACTTCCATCTCACCAAAGCGCTGACCACCAAACTGTGCTTTACCACCAAGCGGCTGCTGGGTAACAAGGCTGTACGGTCCGGTGCTACGGGCATGGATTTTGTCGTCTACCAGATGATGAAGCTTCATGTAATACATATAGCCCACTGTGACACGGTTGTCAAAACGATCACCTGTACGGCCATCATACACAACGCTTTTGCCGTCTTCAGCAAGGCCTGCTTGCTTCAAGCAGTTTGCAATATCATCTTCGTTTGCGCCGTCAAATACCGGTGTCATTACTTTCCAGCCAAGTGCTTTTGCTGCAAAGCCCAAATGCACTTCAAGTACCTGTCCGATATTCATACGACTGGGAACGCCCAGCGGATTCAGCACGATATCAAGCGGTGTACCGTCTTCAAGGAAAGGCATATCTTCCTGTGGCAAAATACGGCTAACAACACCTTTATTACCATGACGACCGGCCATTTTATCACCAACGCTGATTTTGCGTTTTTGAGCAATGTAACAACGAACAACTTCACGTACACCAGGCTGAAGTTCATCACTGTTTTCAGGTGTGAACACCTTAACATCTACAATGATGCCACACTCACCATGAGGTACACGCAAGGATGTATCACGTACTTCACGTGCTTTTTCGCCGAAAATAGCACGAAGCAATCGCTCTTCCGGTGTCAGTTCGGTTTCACCTTTAGGTGTTACCTTGCCAACCAAGATATCATTGGCTGTAACCTCGGCACCTATGCGGATAATGCCACGCTCGTCCAAATCTTTCAGGGCATCTTCGCCCACGTTTGGAATATCACGTGTAATTTCCTCAGGCCCTAGTTTTGTTTCTCTGGCTTCTTGCTCATATTCTTCAATATGAATCGATGTATAAACGTCGTCTCTTACAATTTTTTCATTGATGAGAACGGCGTCCTCATAGTTATATCCTTCCCAGGTCATGAAACCGATCAAGGCGTTCTTACCAAGGGAAATTTCACCATTTGCTGTGGCGGGACCGTCGGCAATTACCATGCCTTTTACTACTTTGTCCCCTTTACTTACAATGGGACGTTGGTTTACGCATGTGCCTTGGTTGCTGCGCATGAACTTGATAAGATCATACACATCATCGTCTTCGCCGTCATCTCTGCGAACAATCACTTGTTCTGATGTGACTTTTTCTACCACACCACTGTTTTTGGCAAGAACCACCACGCCGGAGTCACAAGCGGCTTTATATTCCATACCTGTGCCGATAATCGGCTGCTGCGGTACCAGCAAAGGCACAGCTTGACGTTGCATGTTCGAGCCCATCAACGCACGGTTCGCATCATCGTTTTCAAGGAAAGGAATCATGGATGTTGCTACCGACACAACCATCTTCGGCGATACGTCCATATAGTCTGCTTTTTCTTTGCTTGTTTCAAGAATCAAGTCTTGATGACGTGCATTTACACGACTTTTAATGAAGCGATTATTTTCATCCAGCGGCTCATTCGCCTGAGCTACTACATATTCGTCTTCCACATCGGCAGTCATATAAACAACTTCATCTGTGACAACACCGTTTTCTTTATCCACTCTGCGGAAAGGAGCCTCTACAAATCCATATTCATTGATTCGTGCGAAAGTAGCAAGATAAGAAATAAGACCGATGTTCGGGCCCTCAGGTGTTTCAATGGGGCACATGCGACCATAGTGACTATAGTGCACGTCACGAACCTCAAAGCCGGCACGATCACGTGAAAGACCACCTGGGCCAAGAGCAGACAAACGACGCTTATTCGTAAGTTCTGCCAGTGGATTGCTTTGATCCATAAACTGTGAAAGCGGAGATGATCCAAAAAACTCTTTAATAGAGCTTGTCACCGGTCTAATATTTATAAGCGCTTGCGGTGTCACATCGCCCATTTCCTGAGCTTGCAATGTCATGCGCTCACGAATAACACGCTCCATACGGCTGAAACCGATACGGAACTGGTTTTGAAGCAATTCGCCAACACTACGAATACGACGATTGCCAAGATGGTCAATGTCGTCAGTTGTGCCAATATCCCATGCAAGACCATTCAAGTAGTTTACAGAAGACAAAACATCATCCACTGTGATGGTGCGAGGAATCAAACGAGCACGATTTTTTATCAGTAGCTCTATTCTCTCTTCTTCGTCTTGGGTTTCTTCAAGGATTTCTTGCAAAACTGCATAGCATACTTTATCGGTAAGGCCTGCTTTTTCACGTGCATCAAAGCCAAGGAAGAAAGAAGCGTCTACCATTCCGTTGGAAATAACTTTCACTTCCACCACACGTTTTTCGCCGTTATCACTTTCTTCTCTTTCTTTTTGCAGATACACTGCAATTATACCGTTCTTTTCCACTTCTTCACTAACTTCACGAGAAATCATCTCGCCTGCAGCACAAAGAAGCTCGCCTGTGGCAGGAACAATAATATCCCTTGCCGACACGTGCCCAGCTATACGGCGGGCAATGGCCAGTTTTTTGTTCATTTTATAGCGGCCGAAACGAGACAAATCATAACGATGTGGATCAAAGAACAGATTATTGATATGTGTCTGAGCACTCTCCACTGTGGGTGGCTCGCCCGGACGCAATTTTTTGTATGTTTCGATCAAGCCGTCTTCCACGTTTTTGCCCGGATCTTTGGCAATCGTGGTTTCTATTCTGTCGTCATCACCGAAAAAGTCACGGATTTGACTATCTTCACCAAGTCCTAAAGCACGAATAAATACCGTCACCGGCAATTTACGTGTTTTATCAATACGCACGCTAAACACATCGGCAGAGTCAGTTTCATACTCAAGCCATGCGCCACGGTTTGGGTTCAAGGTAGCGTAAAACAGTTTCTTACCTGTTTTATCGTAATCTTGCTTAAAATACACACCTGGGCTACGTACCAACTGCGAAGCGATTACACGCTCAGCACCGTTGATTATAAACGTACCGCTTTCTGTCATCAGCGGAAAATCACCCATGAAAATTTCTTGCTTTTTCACTTCAGATGTTTCCCTGTTAAGCAGACGCGCAGTCACCCGCAGGGGCGCAGAATACGTAACATCGCGCTCCTTACATTCTTTGATGGTGTACTTGGGCTTTGTTTCCAAACGGTAGTCTACAAAGTCAAGCACCAAGTTTCCGGTGTAATCCTCCACAGCTCCCATATCATGGAACACTTCTTTTAACCCTTCGTTCAAAAACCATTGGTACGAGTTTTTCTGTACTTCGATAAGATTCGGCATCTCCAATACTTCTTCGATGCGCGAAAAACTCATGCGCTCAGTCGTCCCAAGCTTTACCGGTTTGACTTTCACCATAATCCGCTACCCTCTCCTTGCTACTCTATTCAAAAATTATTTCCGACAAAATTGATCACCTTATCAAAAATCATATCATTTCAAAAAACAACCCTTACTTACACCGATAAAAAAAGCCTCATTTTGTATACGTTGCACAAAATAAAGCCTCCTTTTTCTCTGATTTTGATATGAATTTGAGATGAATGCGCAAAGACATCCATCATGATGACAATTATTTATTATACAGCCACCTTTCTCTCTTGTCAATAGGATATATCGTTATTTTTATAAGTTGATACACGCGGAACCGTGTATTCTTTTCGTTCTTCAGTATACCATCTTTCATCATCATGATAATCACTTTCGCACCTATAAAAACTCAACCCTCTGATATCAATGATGCAAAATTCACTGCATCCAGCTCACGGTTTATGTCGGCGCTGATACGTGCAAACACTTTTTGAAAGCCACATCCATCGGCTGCAGTGCACCGACATTCTTTATCTGTCAAGCATCGGTTCATCACATACGGCCCCTCTACCGCACATAGCACATCTTTCATGGTGATTTTATCCGGAGTATTGGCCAGCTCATATCCACCACGGTTACCTTTAAAGCTATTTACAATCCCCGCCGCGGACAGTTTCCCTAATATTTTCAGTGAAAAACGTAGTGTCACATCCACTTCTTCGCTTATCTTGCGAGCATCCCGTCTGCATCCGTTTTTTGCCAGGCAATGCACAATACGCATGGCATAGTCCACTTCTTGTGTTATATACATTTTACTACCTCTTGTTCAAATTATACTATCTTACTATATTTTATAGTATACCAAATTTATCTACTTTTCGTCAATCTCTTATCTCATACAAATAAAAAAGCCGACAAAAAGTCGGCTATATTAATGTTACAGCATCCGTCGCATTTCCACATGCGGCACACCTTCGTCTAAGCTGGTGTTTCCGGTTTCCTTAAAGCCTGCATGCTCGTAAAACGCCGTCTTATCTGCTTGCGAGTTCAGCACAGCAAAGTCTGCTTTAAGTTCTTTTGCTTTTTTCACCATTTCTTCTACCATGGCAAGGCCTATTTTTTGTCCACGATATTTTTTATACACAGCCAAGCGCCCAAAATGCATCTCGTTTTTATCATCATAAAAAATGCGAGCTGTGCACACAGGTATTTCATCTTCAAAGCCTATGATATGCCATGCAATATTATCTATATCATCAAGCTCTATCTCTACTGTAAAGCCCTGCTCTGTGCAAAAAACCTCGGTACGTATTTCACTGGCATATGCAAAATCTGACTGTTTGCCTTTTATCCATTTCCATTTCATACGCATTAATCCAGCAAAAAGTCGCGCAATCTTTTACTGCGGCTTGGATGACGTAATTTACGCAATGCTTTAGCCTCTATTTGACGAATGCGCTCGCGCGTTACACGAAATTCTTTACCCACTTCTTCCAAAGTACGTGGACGACTGTCTTTAAGTCCAAAGCGTAAGCACAACACTTTTTCCTCTCTCGGTGTCAGTGTGTGCAACACTGTAGCAAGCTGCTCTTTCAACAAAGCATGGCTGGCAGCTTCCGCCGGTACCAGTGCATCTTCATCAGGTATAAAATCACCCAAATGACTATCTTCCTCTTCACCGATAGGTGTTTCAAGACTAACAGGCTCTTGCGCCACACGCATAATCTC
>CAYIZZ010000109.1:0-7765 GCA_964367945.1 uncultured Oscillospiraceae bacterium
GAATAATCGTAAGCCCTTTTGCTTTTGCATCAATAGGATTGCGAATTTCCACTTGCTGTCCATTAATTTTTATATGACCTTCATCAGCCTTATAAATTCCACTCAAAATTTTGAGCAGTGTGGACTTGCCAGCACCATTTTCGCCCATCAGAACATGCACTTCGCCTTTTCGTGCTTCAAAATCCAATGTTTTCAAAGCATGAACACCGCCGAACCGCTTGTCAATACCTACCATTTCCAAAATTGTATCTTGCGGCAATGATCTTCCTCCTCTCAAGCAATAACCTCTACATAAAATCCCAAAATTTTATTTCTCTAAATGCTTAAACTTCATGGCAACAATTACTTGCCTTTGATGTGTATTCCCATTTAATGCATATTTCCACATTGCTTTGCATTTAATACAACATGGTCAACACTGTGTCATAATATGCACAACACTTACTACACTGATGTTCAAACTAATATCGAAACATGCGAGGTACGCGGTCATTATAGCACAGGAAAATTACGATTGCAATCTTTTTGACTAAATTAATTTATTGACATTTTGATGACAAAAGTCTACTATTGTTGAATATAAATAAATATTTATTATAAATTTTATACAAATTTCCTTGTATACGTTTTTGAAATTCTTTAATATTTTAGAGATATATAATTCATAATTTGACGTAGTCGAAAAATAATTGTATATATATTAATATCTATCACTATTATATTTTACCTATCACTATTATATTTTCGGGAGGTATTATGGCATATTTAACACTGGACATCGGAACTTCGAACATCAAATGTGCTTTGGTGGACCAAGATGGAACTTTTTTAGATCTACAAAAAACAGAAAACCATATCCACACCAGCAGCAAAGGTTATGTGTACTATCAGCCTGACCTTTTGTGGAAAGTCACAAAAGAACTAATCGAGAAAGTGGCAGCCACAGCTACTGCGCCTATAGAAGGCATCGGCATTGCCGGCATGGCTGAAAGTGGGCTTCTTTTAGATTACTCCACTTTAAAGCCAATTTCTCGCATAATGCCATGGCATGACTCTACCTCGCGTGCAATTTTTCCCGAAATTTTAAAAGAGCGTAGTGCTGAAGATCTTTATTATCAGGCTGGTATACACCTAAACCCGAAAGTTGGCCTTGCGAAAATATTATGGCTGCATAAGCTGTATCCCGATTTGCCCAAAAAAGCATTTTGGCTGTCTGTGCCGGATTATATATGTTTCCAGCTAACAGGTGAGCGTGGTACTGATCCCACCTTGGCTGTGCGCACATATGCTTATGATATCAAAACCCGCGCTTATGACGAAGCTTTCTTAAACAAGTTTGATTTGTCCGGCGAATACTTTCCGCCTGTGTTTCATTGCACCGAAGCTGTGGGTAGCGTGACACCATCCCGTAGCAAAGAACTGGGCCTACCCGTTGTTCCTGTTTGCATCGGCGGCCACGATGATATTTGCACCGCTGTAGCCTCTGCCGTATGGGAGCCCGGAAATGTGCTGAACTCCATGGGTACTGCTGAAGCTTTGATTGGACTGCGTGAAGAGTTGCCCCTTACACGTAAGGATTTCGAAAGCGGTATACATTATGGCATCTATCCTGTTCCCGGCATCCAGTTCTGCATTGGCGGGGTAAACAATTCAGGCGGTAGCGTAGAGTGGCTGCGCGAGCTGAACCCATTCCACAAGCTAAGCTACTCTGACATCGACGCTTTAGACGATGCTATCGACACCGCACCTGAAGACTTATTATTCTTCCCGTATCTTGCCGGGCGCCATGCTTCTGCCCACGATTCTGACAGCCTTGCTACATTCTATGGCCTCAGTCGACTTCATACCCTGGTTGATTTTTATAAAGCTATCAGTTTCGGCGTTTCGGTGGAAATCAAAATGCTTCTCAACGATTTTGGTATCGAGCCTACTAAAATTATTGCTGTGGGTGGCGGCACAAACAATAAAACATGGATGCAAATTAAAACTAATCTATTCGACGCCGATGTTTATGTTCCCACCGAAAAAGAAGGATCATTGAAGGGTGCTGCTGTGGCCGCGTCCGTAATGTGTGGTCATCACAAAGACTTGACCGCAGCCATGAAGGCTCTTTCACCTGAATATTCCCACGTGTACCATCCCGAGGCACAGCATAGGCAAGCTTATATGGATATTTTTAATACTTATCAGCAAAAACACTCGCTTATTTATCCATAAACAATAAAACTGTCCGGAGAAATTTCAACTTCTCCGGACTATTTTATTGCCATTTTATCACTGTAATATTTGTGCATTCATCTAATCTTTTTTGTTGAGTTGCATAAACTAATTTTGATGATAATTTTGCTCAAAATCACATTCCCTTACATTATATATAGCAGCTATAAAAGTTTTCATGTATAATTCGTCTGCAAAATCTACTGTTTTCATCAAAAATTTCAACCTTGAAGCCATCTGAATTATTTGCTTATATATCTTGTCAAAATCCGACCAACTTCACAGCTGAAATATACTAATTTTCACTCGCCTATCCAGCTAGATCTTTTTTCCCACACAGCTATTTTTTCCTTCATAGAATCTTGTACTGATAAAATTCGTTGATTTTTACTACCTCTGAATCGCAACGTAAGGTCTTTTTCTGCTTCCAAAAAAGGCCCATCTATCAATACATCCAAATATCTCAGCAATTCTTTTTGATCGTCTGTGCCTGCATAAAGCTGCTCAAATGTGTATCCACTATAAGCAGCAAGCTCATATCCGTCTGCTTTCAGTTTTTTTGCAAGTAGTGTCAGACTCTTTGCCTGGCAAAACGGCTCGCCTCCTGAAAACGTCACTCCGCCACATAATGGGTTAGCCTTAACAGCATTATATATCGTATCAACGCTCATTACATCCCCACCTTCAAACGGATGGGTGGCCGGATTGTGACAGTTAAAGCAAGCGTGAGGACAGCCCTGCACAAAAATAGCACAGCGCAACCCCGGCCCGTCCACAATAGAATCCATCACAAATCCACCCTCAGCTAATATCAAGCTATTTTCCGGCAGACTCTTCCAAAATGCCATCGTTTTACCCCTTCATCAACAATTGCCATTTTCCCCTGCATACGCAAGGAAAAATGGCAAAATTTATGCACGCAATTAAGATTATGCTACAAGATATTAGCCTGCCATGTCTTGCTTTTGAGCAACCATATCATGCTTAATGCGATCGCTTTCTTCTGCTTTTTTTGCATCGTTCCACTTGTCCATAGTTCCCACAAGATAACCTGTGATGCGACGAATACGCTCAAAACCTACGCCATGTCCTACTTGTTGTTCCATTATGTATACCTCCATTAGGTTGTTTTATACGTCTATCGGTAATTTATGCATGCCCATATATCTCTGCCACATATGGATATTGCTTTTTCAGCTCTTCCAACTTTTTCGGGTCTATTGCCTCTCCATCTTTACGGCCACATCTAGGGCAAACTTCACCAATAATGCCCACATACCCACAAGCGGGGTCTCTGTCCACCGGATGGTTTATGCTACCATATCCCACACCGGCATCATGCATGCAACGTACCACCGACATAAATGCTTCCAAGTTCTCGGCAGTGTCACCGTCTAGCTCTACATATGTAATGTGTCCTGCAGGTGTCATGGCATGATATGGGGCTTCTATTTGTATCTTCTCAAACACCGGCACTGAATAATACACCGGTACATGAAAACTGTTTGTATAATAATCTTTATCGGTAACCCCGGAAATTTCGCCATATCGTTTTTTATCCATACGTATAAAGCGTCCCGACAGTCCCTCGGCAGGTGTTGCCAACAAGGTGAAGTTCATCTTCATAGCCTTGCCCTTATTAGTGCAAAAATCATGCATATGCTGCACAATCGCAAGGCCTTTTTCTTGCATATCGGCGCTTTCGCCGTGGTGACGGCCATACAAAGCTTTCAGTGTCTCAGCAAGACCGATAAAGCCGATAGAAAGTGTACCATGCTTTAACACTTCACGGATTTCGTCGTCCGGACCAAGCTGTTTTGAGTCCATCCAAACACCCTGCCCCATCAAAAACGGGAAGTTACGTACTTTTTTCTTTGCCTGAATTTCATATCTATCCAGCAGCTGCTGCGCCACCATCTCCAGCATAGAATCCAGCTTTTTGTAAAATACTTTTTCGTCTTTCTTCGCTTCAATCGCAATACGTGGCAAGTTGATTGATGTGAAAGACAAATTACCTCTTCCGTATGCTATTTGTCTTGTAGGATCATAGTTATTTCCCATCACTCGAGTACGGCAACCCATGGTAGCAACCTCAGTTTCAGGGCGCCCTGGCTGATAATATTGCAAGTTGAACGGTGCGTCTAGATTAGTAAAGTTCGGGAATAACCGCTTAGCACTACATCTACATGCCAGCTTGAACAAATCGTAGTTTGGATCGCTTTCGTCATAGTTCACACCCTGCTTCAGCTTGAAAATCTGAATGGGGAAAATAGGTGTTTCAGAATGGCCTAGGCCTGATTCTGTAGCTGCCAGTACATTTCGAACCACCATGCGCCCTTCCGGCGATGTGTCTGTACCGTAATTTATGGATGAAAACGGTGTTTGCGCACCGGCACGTGAATGCATGGAGTTCAAATTATGAACCAAAGCTTCCATAGCTTGATATGTACGCCTATCCGTCTCTTTTTCAGATGTTTTTTCAGCAAACTCTATGGCTTTACTCAGCACGTCTTGCGCCACTTCATCTTTCATATCAGCTGCCAGTTGCTGTGCAAATTTTTCATTACCGCCTAGTCTTGGTGCCTCGCCTGCTGTTTTTTCTGCTTTGCGACATATGGATTTGCAATGTTCTATCGTCCATTTTTCCATGTCGCCATCCAAAAGCTGCAACGCCTTTGCAAAGTTTTCCGCAAACACACGCTTATATGTTTTGGCAACACCTTGAGCTATGCCAAAATCAAAGTTTGCAATACTTTGGCCACCGTGTTGATCGTTTTGGTTGCTTTGAATTGCAATACACGCAAGCGCCGCATAACTTTGCACGTCTTGTGGCTCCCTCAAATATCCATGACCGGTAGAAAACCCACCCTTAAACTGCTCTATCAAATCAATCTGGCAGCATGTAGTGGTCAAAGAATAAAAATCAAAGTCATGTATATGTATCCAGCCATCTTTATGCGCATTAGCGTGATCTTTTGTAAGCAAGTGCGAGCTATTATATGCTTTTGCTGCTGCTGAACCAATCTGCAGCATGCTACCCATAGCCGTATTTCCGTCTACGTTAGCGTTGTCACGCTTTAGGTCAGATTTACGAGCATCAGCATTCGTGATTTCATCAAACGCCTTCATCAAAGACGTATTCGAATCTCGAACATGAGTACGCTGAGCACGATATAAAATATAGCTTTTGGCAGCTTCCTCGTACCCGGTACGCATCAGCGCCTTTTCTACTTCGTCCTGAATTTCTTCTATACGATAACTATCTTTGCCTTCTTTTGCCAACACATCGCCCACCTCGTTGGCAATTCGGGCAGCCGCCGCAACATCTTCCCTGCCACAAGCAGCCAACGCTTTCAGTATGGCGTTTGCTATTTTTGCTTCATCATATAATACCAGTCGTCCGTCGCGCTTTACAATAGTGCGCACCTTCGATGTTTGCATTTACACTAACTCCTTCATCATTTTCACCCATGCCACATGTTTGCCGCAAAGTCTATGCTTTAAACTTTATCACACTATATATTGTATAGTCAATAGTAAAACCTACAAAAAACATACAATATATTCTACCTGTGGCAATACACAAATTATCACTGATTTTCAAGCTGATTACTGGTGAATTGTGAGAAAAATCAAAACCGGCAAACTATATCTTCTGCCACATAAAAAACAGCATCTTGCAACAAATGTCGCAAAACACTGTTTTAGTTATCTAAAATTTTATTCTTGTAAAAACTATAGAATCAATAGCTCTTTAGGACTTTTTGTTATCGATGCCCCACCGGCATCACCCACAACCACCATATCTTCTATGCGCACGCCAAACTTACCCGGCAGATAAATCCCGGGCTCTACTGTCATCACGGTTCCTGCTCGCACTTTCGTGTTATTAATCGGTGAATATCGTGGTTCTTCGTGAACAGCTATTCCTACAGAATGACCCAGACCATGTCCAAAATAGTCTGCATATCCTGCTTCATTAATAATATCCCGTGCTACTTTGTCAACTTCTTTGCCTAAAACACCCGTTTTTGCGGCGGCAATTCCGGCAAGGTGAGCTTTCAGCACAACGTCATATACACGGCGTTGTTCCTCGCTTGGCTCTCCCAGCGCCACTGTACGTGTCATGTCTGAGCAATACCCTTTATATTTTGCGCCAAAATCCATGGTGATGAAATCGCCTTGCTTTATTTTACTTTCACTCGGCACACCATGTGGTAAGCTTCCGTTGGCACCCGCCACACAAATAGTATCAAACGCCACGCCTTGTGCACCGTTTTTACGCATGTAATATTCTATTTCCAGCATAAGGTCGATTTCCCGAGTGCCTTCCTTGATATACCCCAGCACATGCGAAAAACACGCATCCGCAATTTCTTGTGCCTTGCACATTCTGTCAAGTTCTTGTGCATCCTTCACTTCACGCAAAAAAGCCAGCTGTTTACTAAGTGTGTCTGATATGTCAAAAGTTACGCTCGGAATATCTTTTTTCATTTCCTCGTACTGAGCCACAGAAATATCATGCTCAAGATGTACAGTTTTTACGCCTTCTTTGCGGAACAGCTCATCCATTTGAGCCATTATGTCTTTTTGAAGCACCACTTGGGCATTTTTCACCTTGTTTTGGGCTTCTTCTATATACCTAGAGTCGATAATATACACCATCTTATGTGGAAAAACCACTAATGTTCCCGCCGAATGTGCGTCAAAATCCAAAAGATAAAATCTATTATTCGCCGTACCTATCACTGCTGCTTCAAAACCTTCAGGCATAGCTGCTATCATATTTTTTACACGTTCTTCCATTGTTTTTCTCCTTACTGCAATTTATTTATTTTATCTTGATACGCTAGTTGCATAGTTTGCACATCTTCAGTCTGGGTGCCGCTGCTCTCGCATATTACCACCGGTGCAAGGCTGTTTTCTATCAGCGTTTCCACAAACGGTTCCCATGGCGGCCCAAATACAGTATCGTCAAAGGTCAGGTGCTTTTTTTCGCCCGCCTTGGTGTATTCTATCTTTGAGAAATGCACATGAAAAAATGTAGCCCTATCGTCTGCCAGCACCTCGCCAATTCTGTCTGTCAGCCTCTTATAGTCTTCTTTTGTGCGGATACTGCCTTGTGTTAGCGCATTTAAATGCCCAAAATCAAGGCACGGAATATGCCTCTCATCCGCTTTACACAGCTGCAATATCTCATCAAGGTCTCCGATTTGCCCTGACTTTCCCATAGTTTCAGGACACAAATGTATGTCGCTGTACCCTTGCTCGTCTAGGCTCGCGCGCGCTTCACGCAGTGTATTCTCCACTTTTTTTATGGCTTCACTGCGTGCTTGCTTACCCACACCACCACAGTGAAAAATCACCCTGTTGCCACCAAGCATTCTCACAGCTTGTGCACTTTGTAGCAAATAATTCACACTGTTCTGTCTTTTTTCCTCTTCCATGCTCGCCATGGAGATATAATATGGTGCATGCAAGCTGCACGCTATGTTCATGGCGTTTGATTTTTCTTTTATTATCGCCATGGTGTCTTTGTTCACACGTA
>CAYIZZ010000110.1:0-7709 GCA_964367945.1 uncultured Oscillospiraceae bacterium
GAAATGGCTGTGAAAATGCGCAAAGAAGGCAAAACAGCAACAGAAATAGTAGATGTGCTGGAAGAGGCCAAAACCCGTGTGAGAACTTACGGTGCGCTTGATACACTAAAGCATTTGCGTATGTCCGGACGTATACCGAAAACCACCGAACTTTTGGGTACAATGATGGCCATAAAGCCTATGATATGCCTTGAAAACGGGTCGGTGGTTATGGCGGGAAAAGCTAGGGGTCACGCAGGCCTTGTCACCAGCATGATGCGAAACTTTGAGAAAAATATGGAAGTGGATACGTGTGCGCCGGTGTATTTTGGGTATACAAAAGATGTGAAACACTGCAAGCATTTTAGTAAATTGGCTGCGTCAAAATTCCATCTGAAAGATATAAAAGTATATCCTGTAGGGCCTATTGTGGGTACGCATGTAGGACCGGATGCGTTTGCATTTGCCTTTTTACAGAAGGCCTAGAACCTGTTTATGAAATTTAAAATGCCGCACTAAAAGATTTTCAATGAAGAAAAGTCTCTTAGTACGGCATTTAAATTATAGAAAATCAGAAAGCTAAAATATAGAGCTAATTTATCAGAGCAAAAGCTGTGTTTAAATATGTGGCGAAAAATAACCATGCGAGATAGAAAAGCAAGGGAATGGCCGCTGTTTTTCGGATTCGGTAAAACAAAATAACACATGCTAAAACGAGTACGTCTAAAGTGACAACGATGCCAAGTGCCAGCCATAGCTGATCAGCGCTGAAAAATACATAGCTCCATGTGAAGTTTATTGCCAGCTGCAGCCCATACAAAAAAAGTGCAGTTGTCTTTAGTTTTTTATCGGCCTGTGTACGAATTACCATGTAGGATGCAAAACCCATGCCTAGGTATAAAAAAGGCCAAACAACGCCAAATAGCCAGCCCGGTGGAGCTAAGGGAGGCATGTTCATCATTTCATAAAGCACTCGGGTATCGGGCGCAAAAAGTATGGATATCCATCCTGCTATCGGTGGAATGATAAGGCAAAAAAGTAAAATAGGAATACTTTTTTTATCGATCAGTTTTTTTGTGTGGGTGGATTCGCTGATGTAACTGATAGGTGGGGTATTTTCGTTCATGGAAATCACACTCCTTTTGATATGGCAGCGCACATGAAGATTATATGCAAGTAATCTATTGCGTATGCCATGATTTCCTAAAGCATAACAAACAGAACACGGAGTTTTTGTCGAAACGTTGATTTTAGAGGATATATCAGTAAGATATCCGGATAATTCACGATGATATGAAAATATTATATAGTTTCTATAATTTGCGCTAGATTGGCAAAAGATGGGAGAATGTAAATGTACGATGTTTTAATTATTGGATGTGGTGTGGTTGGTGCGTCGATTGCATATAGGCTGTCAAGGCATAAGTTGTCGATAGCTGTACTTGAAAAAGAAAACGATGTATCAAATGCTACTACTAAAGCTAATAGTGGCATTTTACATGCAGGGTACGACCCAGAACCAGGCACGCAAATGGCAAAATTGAATGTAGAAGGTGTAAAACTTGCCAAAGATATTGCCATTGCACTGGATGTGCCATACGTGCAAAATGGGTCTTTGGTGTTGGCGTTTGATGAAGCAGATAAAGAGACTATTAAAAAACTGTACGAAAAAGGGATTAAAAATGGTGTTTCGGACATACAGATTTTAACGGCACAAGAAGTGCAGGAAATGGAGCCGAAACTCAGCAAAGATGTAAAAGGTGCATTATATGCACCCACGGCCGCGATTGTCAGCCCATGGGAATTTACCTTGGCAATGGCGGAAACAGCAGTAAAAAATGGCACAGAGCTGTTTTTGAGCAGTGAAGTGACAAATATAGAAAAAGTCACAGACGGATTTTGCATAACTGCAGGCGATAGACAGTTTAAATGTAGATATGTAATAAATGCAGCAGGTGTTTACGGTGATGTCGTGCATAATATGGTGGCACAGCCTGATTTCAGTATTACGCCGGTGAGAGGACAGTATCACTTGCTTGATAAAGCCGAGGGTATACAAGTGAAAAAAACCATTTTCCAATGCCCGGGCAAGGAAGGTAAAGGAGTATTGGTGTCGCCAACAGTGCACGGTAACCTGCTTGTGGGGCCTGATGCTGAAGAGATAAATGATGCAGACGATGTGGCAAGTACAATAGACGGCCTGAAATTCATACAAACAAAATCGGTGAAGTCTGTGCCCGGTATAGATTTTAGCAAGAGTATCCGCCAGTTTGCAGGGATACGTGCTGTGAGTGATAAAAAAGACTTTATAATAAGTGAGGCAAAAGACGCAAAAGGTTTTTTTGATGTTGCGGGAATAAAGTCACCGGGCTTGAGCGCCGCACCGGCTATTGCCTGCCTTGTGCAAGACATGTTGCAAAATTCGGGCCTTGAGATGGATGCTAAAAAAGAATTTAACAACACACGCAAATGTGTTCGCCCAAATAAAATGAGTATTGAAGAGCGCAAAGAACTGATAAAGAAAAATCCTGCATATGGGCGCATTGTGTGTAGATGTGAGGGCATAAGCGAGGGTGAAATTTTAGATACGTTGAAAACAGCGATACCTCCACGAACTTTGGACGGAGTGAAAAGGCGCGTGAGTGCAGGCTTTGGCAGATGCCAAGGAGGATTTTGCGGACCACGCATACTTGAGATATTAGCGCGAGAGTGGAAGATGGACCCCACTGAAGTATTGCAAGACAAAGAAGGCAGCTATATATTGACACAAGAGACAAAATGCGGAGGTAGCGCGCATGTATGATATCATTGTGATAGGTGGCGGGCCTGCAGGTCTTGCCGCAGCATATACAGCGTATCAAAGCGGAGTGCGCAATGTCTGCATAGTGGAAAGAGATACAGAGCTGGGTGGGATATTAAATCAGTGTATCCATAACGGGTTCGGCCTGCATCATTTTAAAGAAGAGCTTACAGGACCGGAGTATGCACAGCGTTATGTAGATATGCTAAGTGAAACAGACGTAAATGTGATGACAGATACCATGGCAGTTGACATCACGGCTGAAAAAGAAGTGCATGTAGTAAGCGCAAATGAAGGATACAGAGTGATTAAGGCGAAAGCGATAGTGCTGGCGATGGGATGCAGGGAACGCACTCGTGGCGCAATAAGCGTTCCCGGAACAAGGCCATCGGGTGTGTTGACGGCAGGCGCCGCGCAGCGTTATGTGAACATGGAAGGCTACATGGTAGGAAAACGTGTGCTTATTTTAGGCTCGGGTGACATAGGGCTTATCATGGCACGAAGAATGACGCTGGAAGGTGCAAAAGTGCTGGCGTGTGTGGAGGTTATGCCATATTCGGGCGGTCTTGGCCGGAACATAGTGCAGTGTCTTGAAGATTATGATATTCCGCTGTATCTTTCGCATAGCATCATCGAGATAAAGGGCGAAAAGCGTGTAGAGGGTGCAGTGGTGGCAAAGGTGGATAAAGACAGAAAACCTATAGCCGGCACAGAGCAATATTTTGACTGTGATACTATTTTACTTTCGGTGGGGCTGATACCCGAAAATGAATTAAGTGGTAAAGCAGGGGTGGATATTGATGGGCGAACAAATGGTGCGCTTGTGTATGATAACATGGAAACCTCGGTGGATGGGATATTTGCGTGCGGTAATGTCTTACATGTGCATGACTTGGTGGATTATGTGACACAGGAAAGCCAAAAGGCAGGTGCGGCGGCGGCAGAATACGTAAAACAGCTGAAAAAAGAAGATATACAAGGCATCAATGTGGAAAATGGCGAAAATGTATCTTATGTAGTGCCACAAAAATTGCGTAGAACAAACTGCGATTTATCGCTTTATTTCAGGGTTAGAAAACCCGAAAAGAAATGCACAGTAGTGATTAAATGTGGCGGTGATATCATAGCAAAGCTGAAGCGTGAGTATATGGCGCCGGGCGAGATGGAGCGTATTACACTGCCACAAAAAGTGGCGGAAAAGATACATGGAAATACCATTATAGTTTCGGTGAAAGAAGAGGTGGCGCCGTGAAAGAGCTGATTTGTGTAGTGTGTCCTAAAGGTTGCCACTTGCAAGTAGATGGTGAAAAAGTGACAGGTAACCAGTGCAAACGTGGCGAGACATATGGCCTACAAGAGGTGTATAATCCGGTTCGTGTTCTTACATCCACAGTTAGAATGGTAGAGGGGAGCACACACAGACGATGCCCGGTCAAGACAAGTGAGGCTATACCTAAAGGCATGATGCAAAAAGCTATGACGCTACTTTGTGACATAGAGCTCAAGCCACCCGTGAAAATGGGCGATGTTGTGATTGAAAACATATATGATACAGGTATAGATTTTGTGGCGGGCAGAACAATAAAGTAAAAAGGGGTAGTGAGATGTCTAAATATTTGCTGGCGCTTGATCAGGGAACAACAAGCTCTAGGGCTATAGTGTTCGATAAACAGCAAAATATTATTGCGCAAGCGCAAAAAGAAATACTTCAGATTTACCCAAAAGAAGGCTGGGTGGAAGAAGATGCAATGGAGATATATGCCTCACAGTATGCAGTGATGACAGAGGTGATGGCAAAAAGCGGTATATCGCCAAAAGACGTGGCAGGCATTGGAATCACAAACCAAAGAGAAACCACTATTTTGTGGGATAAAGATAGCGGAAAACCTATATATAACGCTATTGTGTGGCAGTGTCGTCGCACAGCGCCTATTATAGAAAAGGCAGTGGATGACGGCTGGGAAGAATATATAAAAGAAAATACAGGCCTTGTGCCGGACGCATATTTTTCTGCAAGCAAGATAAAATGGTTGCTTGAAAATGTGCCGGGTGTAAAAGAAAAAGCACAAAAAGGCGAGATTTTATTTGGTACAGTGGACAGCTGGCTGGTATGGAAACTCACAAAAGGAAAAGTGCATATCACCGACGCCACAAACGCTTCACGTACCATGATTTATAATATTAAAACTCTTTCTTGGGACGAAAAACTACTTTCGTATTTTGATATCCCAAAGGCCATGCTTCCTAAAGTGGTAAGCTGTAGCGAGGTGTATGGGCATACAGTCTTGCAAAATATCGAAGTGCCAATTGCAGGCATGGCAGGCGATCAGCAGGCGGCACTGTTTGGCCAAACATGTTTTGATAGTGGTGACGTGAAATGCACATACGGCACGGGATGTTTTTTACTTATGAATACAGGCGATAAACCACAAAAAAGCAAAAACGGGCTTATTAGCACTATTGCGGTGTCGATAAACGGCAAGGTGGAATATGCGCTGGAAGGCAGTGTTTTTGTAGGTGGGGCTGTTATTCAGTGGCTTCGGGACGAGATGCGCTTTATCACAAAATCTAAAGATGCAGAGTATCATGCTGCAGAGGTGGAAGATACCGGCGGTGTATATATAGTGCCGGCGTTTACCGGCATGGGTGCACCATATTGGGACATGTCGGCCAGAGGATGTATTGTGGGCATGACACGTGGCACAAGCAGGGAACATATTATCCGCGCGGCACAAGAAGCTATTGCGTACCAGGCACTGGATGTGCTACGCGCAATGGAAGAGGATACAGGAGAAAAACTAAAAGAGTTAAAAGTGGACGGTGGCGCATGCAGGGATAAGTTTTTAATGCAGTTTCAGTCAGATATAGCAAACACAAATATTCAAAGGCCAGGTGTGCGGGAAACCACAGCACTGGGTGCGGCGTATTTGGCGGGCCTTGCAACCGGCGTGTGGAAAAGTCGTGAGGAAATAAAAGAAATGTGGAGCTGTGAGAAGCTATTCACACCGCAAATGGAAGCCGAAAAACGTGAAAAATTGCTTTCAGGATGGCATAAAGCAGTGAAATGTGCGTTTGGATGGGCAAAAGAATAATTGCATAATATAAAAAGCCTCGGATAAAATCCGAGACTTTTTAGTTTGTCGGTAAAGTGCCTATTTCGGTATCGTTATTATTTGTACGAGTCTTTCAATATAGTGATGACATCATCTTTTGTAAGCTGCTTTCTATCTAAGGTAAAAAGCCCGCCCATGTCGGCAAAAGCATGGTCTGCATAATCACTGAACAGTTCTTCCTTGATACCGAAGTCGCTCATTTTCAAAACATTGCTATCGACGCTACATGCTTTTTGTAAGTCATCTAACGCTTTAACAATGTCGCCATCTTCGTTGCCCAAAGCTTTTGCCATGACAGCAGTTCGCTCGCCGCATACATTTGCAAAAAACTTAAAGTAGGCAAGTGACAACATGATAAGTCCTGCACCATGAGGTAAATCATGATGGAAGCCTGACAACGCATGTTCAATAGAATGCTCGGATGTGCATGAAGATAAACTTTCTACAAAGCCTGAGTATGTGTTTGCCAGCGCAACATAAGCACGTGCTTCTTTGTTGGTTGGATCTTTCACAGCAATGGGCAAGTATTTGCCGACAAGCTCTATGGCCTGCAGGGCAAACATGTCGCTCATTGGATTGGCGATGTTGGCAATGTAGCCTTCAAGTGAGTGGAAAAGTGCATCAAAACCTTGATATGCTGTTAAATGTGCGGGAACAGTCATCATTAAATCAGGATCGACTATGGAAAGAATGGGGAAGGTGAGATCGAAATTGCCAAATCCGATTTTTTCTTTACCATTTGTGATAACCATCCATGGGTCGGCCTCTGTGCCTGTGCCTGCAGTGGTGGTGATGGCAACCATGGGAAGAGGCAGTGTGGGAATAGGCATACCCTTGCCTGTGCCACCGCCAACATAGTCCCAAAAATCGCCGTCGTTTGTGCACATGATAGCGATAGCCTTGGCTGCATCAAGTGAAGAACCACCACCTAAGCCCACAACAAATGTACAAGCGTTTTCTCTGCCCACAGCGGCTGCCTCGTGAACAGATTCAATGGTGGGATTCGGCTGAATTTTGTCATACACAACTGCATCGTGACCACTTTTTGCCAGCAGATCGATGACTTTTGCCACATAGCCTAGCTTTGTGGTAGATGTGCCACCGGTGATGATAAGTGCCTTGCCACTAGGAAGACTTTCGTCGGCTAGCTTGTTTAAAGAACCTGCACCAAAATGAATTTTGGTGGGAACATGATAAGTGAAAATGTTCATAATAACCCCCGTTTGATTTATTGATAAATACATGGTAACATTTAAAGTAAACTCTAAGTCAAGGGAAAAATGTAAAAATGGAGGGATTTATGGGATATTCAATAGGAGAAATCTCGAAATTGATAAATATCACTGCACATACACTGCGATATTATGAAAAAGAAGGCCTGATTTCTATAAAAAGGAAAGAAAATGGGCTACGTGAGTTTAGTGAAAACGATATTGAGATTTTGCGGGTGATACAATGCTTGAAAGAAACAAGCATGTCGATTGCCGATATAAAAAAATATATTCAGCTGTGTCAAAAGGGGAGCGACACCACAAAAGAACGAAAAGAAATTTTTGTGATGCAAAAAAAGCATATAGAAAAAGAAATTGAAAAACTGAATGAATATTTAGAAGTGGCGAATTATAAAATATGGTATTATGAAAATCTGCATAAATATGGTAACGATGACGGTATAGCGGAATGTAAAAACATGCGTGAAATTTATAAGCGCGAGTTTGGAAAATAAGTTGTGGCTAAAATAATAATGGCGAAGAGTATAAACATACTCTTCGCCATTATATTTAAATAAGTAAAACTTATTTGAGTTCCACTTTTGC
>CAYIZZ010000111.1:0-7129 GCA_964367945.1 uncultured Oscillospiraceae bacterium
CAAAAATATCGCAACTTGTACATCTTTTTTTTAGAAATTTCGTACATTCTAACCATTTTGTTGTCTGAAACGTGGTTTGAGAAATCACTGCGATGGGTTTTTCCACATCAATTTCATCGGATTTATTTCGTAGATCCGTTAAATTTTCAAACACCAACACCGGTCCTGTAGCATGCCCTACTATTCCTTGTATTTCAGGATGATTTTCGTCTCCCGCTATCAAAAGAAGCTTATCTTCTTTACCTACTTCTCTTGCAATATCGTGAATTTTAGACACATAAGGGCAAGTGCCATCGCATATTTCCACTCCATTAGCCTTCAGGCTATCATATACATGCTTTCCCACACCATGGCTGCGAATAACAGCCACTGTATCTTCTGGCACATCTTCTGCTTTTTCTACTATGACAGCACCACGTCGCTCTAAATCCTTTACAACACTGGGATTATGTATCAGCGGCCCTAATGTCACCGCTTTGCCCTTTTCTTCAAGAAGTTTCTCTGTCATTGCAACAGCCCTGTCTACTCCAAAGCAAAAGCCTGCAAGCGCCGCTCTTTCTATTGTCACATCGCCTATTTTACGTATTTCTTTTTTTGCCTTTTTATCTTGCATTTTACTTTCCTTCATCTGCTGTGTCTTCTTTTACAGGTTTTATCCCCAGCACACTTCGATTTTCTTCCAATAGATTTTCCATAATGGCTGTATATCTCCGTTTGGCTGTGCGCAATTTCTGTGCATCTGATTCTTCCCCGCCAAAGCCCAAATCATCCAAGCTCACAGGCTTTCCAAAGACTATATCTACATACCGATGCGGCCATTTTTTGCCATTATAGTGCACTAAACATGGAGTAATGTCCACATTTGCCACCTGCGCCACCACAAAAGCTCCACTTTTGGGTTTGCTGAATTTCCCATCTTTGCTACGTGTGCCTTCGGGAAACATTAAAAGTCCTCTACCTTTTTGCACCTCGGTAGCAATCGTATTCAGTAGCTCGCGATTTCCCTCGCCTCTATTCACCGGAAAAGCACCAAATATGTAAAATAGCCAGTTCAGCAGAGGATGTATGCGGAAAAGTTCATCTTTACCCATCACAAGTGCTTTTTTCTTAAAACCTCTTGCCAGCAACACATACATAGGGTCCAGCACTCTTAAGTGGTTTGGCGCTATGATAAAGCCTCTGTCACGAATCAAGTTTTCCCTGCCTATCACTCGCATACGAAATATCAGCAATACAGGAGCTGCCAAAAATACCCACAGCAGGTAATATGTCACTTTAAAGAACGGACGTAGTGTTTTCATCATCATTTCCCATCTTGGCTTTATGCCAATTTTTCTTGTACTAAGTCCACTAAAATACCCAGTGATTTTTCAAATGTGTTTCCGGTAGTATCCACTTTTATTGCATCTTCTGCTTGTTTAAGTGGTGCAATTTCTCTGTGGCTGTCGTTATAATCACGTTTTTTCACGTCTTCTAAAATAGTATCATAATCCACTTTTTGACCTTTTGCCGTAAGCTCTAAATATCTGCGGTTCGCCCTGTCTTCGGGCGTTGCCGTAAGAAATATTTTTATATCAGCGCTTGGCAATACCACCGTACCGATATCACGACCGTCCATGATAACATTGTGTTCCACAGCCAAGCGGCGCTGTGTTTCCAAAAGGTATGCGCGCACCTGTGTGTGTGCAGCCACATCACTGGAGGCCATGCCAGCCGATTCAGCACGAATAGCTTCGCTGACATCCTCGCCATTTAAAAGCACACGCTGCATTCCATCTACATGGCATAACTCCACTTTAATATCCGGCAATATTTCAGCAACTTTTTCTGCATCTTTCGTGTTGGCACCGGCCCTTGTGGCCGCAAGGCCTACCGTGCGATAAAGCGCACCTGTGTCTACATACAAAAAACCTATTTTTTCCGCCACCGTACGAGCCAGAGTACTTTTTCCTGCGCCCGATGGGCCATCAATTGCTATTTGTATCATTTTATCCTCCTGTTACTATATTGCTGTCGCGGCCGCGTATGCCGTGCTCCATGCAATTTGCAAGTTGTATCCGCCGGTGTATCCGTGTACATCCATCACTTCACCTGCAAAGTACAATCCCTCTATCATCTTACTTTCCATGGTTTTAGGGTTTATTTTTTTCACATCCACCCCACCGGCTGTGATGACTGCATGTTCTAAGTCGCCACGCTGCCCAATAAGAATCCTGAAATCTTTTATAAGGCTTACTAGGTTTTGTCGTTCTTCTTTTGTTATTTGGTTTATCTTTTTGTTTTGGTCTATTCCCCATTTTTCCAGCACAACACTGCGCATACTGGATGGTAATATTTTATCTAGGCTATGTGCTGCGATCCGCGAAGACATCTCCAGAAAATCTCTTTGCATACGTGCATTCAGCGTCTCTAAAGACAAAGCAGGCTTTAAATCCAGTGACACTTCATATGTGTATTTTTCCAAGTTGTCAATATACGCACTGGCCGATAATACCAGTGGTCCTGATAAGCCAAAATGTGTAAACAACAGCTCGCCTTGATCGCTAAACACTGCTTTTTCATTTTCCAAAAGAGTTATTTTCACATTTCGAAGTGATAATCCCATCATTTTTTTGCACATGCTGCCTTTTTCCACCAGCGATACCAAGCTTGGATATGGCTCGATTATATTATGACCCACCTGCTTTGCCAGGCTGTATCCTATGCCTATAGAACCTGTTTTAGGATAGCTGAGCCCACCTGTTGCCACAATCACTGCATCTGCATTTATCTTGCGCTTGTCTGCAAGGCTACATCCACTTATCTTACCATCTTCACAAAGCAGTGCTGTAGCGCTTCCTTTTATCATGGTGCTGTTTTTCGCATATTCAAGTAGTGCATCCAATATATCTTGCGCCCTGTCACTTTGTGGAAAAACTCTGCGTCCACGCTCGGTTTTTAGCGGTACTTTCAACGTGTTTTCAAACAACTCCATCACTGCCGAGGGTGGCATTGCATATATTGCTGAATATAAAAACCGCGGATTACGACATATGTTTTGTAAAAATGTTTCTTCATCGCAGTCATTTGTAAGATTACAACGTCCTTTGCCGGTGATAAGTAGTTTT
Organism: uncultured Oscillospiraceae bacterium; assembly: GCA_964367945.1. GTDB lineage: Bacteria > Bacillota > Clostridia > Oscillospirales > Ruminococcaceae > JAAYCI01. Next base: position 3,108 of record CAYIZZ010000111.1, read on the forward strand.
TTACCCGCAGTGGGCATATGCTCTATCACCGTCACGGCATGACCCAGCCTTTGCGCTGTGCCCGCAGCAAACAGTCCTGCCGCACCTGCACCTATAACTATCACATCTGCCATATCGTCTCCTTATGTTCGCTCATTGTGGTTTAGCGGCTCAATCGCCTTTTACACAACAAACTCAAAAACTGATAACTACCCACAAACGAAAATATTAACATCAATGGATGAATACTGGCAAGATACATAACAAATGTACCTATCTGAAAGCTGGATACGGTTACAAACGCTACCATAAAACTGCGCAAAAACATGCACATCAACAAACCCAACATCAGCATCCAAACAAAGCCTTGATCGCCTGCTTTTTCTTTACGACGCAGTTTATTCCATATATTTAAGCCCTGCCATGCCATCCAAACCAGCGCCAGCAAAAAAGCTATAGGCGTGAGTATACTATAAATAAACCTCACCACCGAAAGCATTACGTATGCCATTCGCTGAAACAAATTGTAGTATGGTTCTGTGCTGTTTTCCTGTGTTGTCCTCAACACTTTCTCGTTTAGAAAGTCTTCCATCGGCATAATGGTTTCTTCATAAAAATTACCATCGTTTGAATGTGGGCTAAAAATGCTTTCCACATCACATTGCATAAACGTGGCTGAAAACCACATTCCATAAAATCCTTCTACCAGCACAGGTACAATGTATTGTGGCTTTATCGGCGGACTAACCGAGCTACGCGCCGCTGTGGCATTCAAAACACCTTCATCACAAAGTGCGTTTATTTCCGTTGCTATCCGCGAAAAATATTCGGCAGATTTTTGTGGCGTGTCATAATATCCAAGCTCTGATGCCGCTTCCCTCAGCGCCCAATAAAACGCACCCGAGGAATAATCAGCGTTTTCATCCTCACCTGCATACCTTCCCAAATACCACTCACTTTCTAACAGCGGCTGGAGCTCTGCGACAGATGGCGCATGTTCATACAGCTTTTCGCGCACATCACGTGGCACTGCAATCTTTGGGTCCCACTCTTCATGTTCTATCCGTGTCATTGCGCCATATGCGTCGGCAAACTCTCCCGTAGAAAAGTCGTTTGTGATAAAGCTGCCATATACAGATTTATTCATGCCTGCCCAGGCCAAAACACCAGCTAAAAGCAATATCATTGGCAACAGCAGCGCCAAAGCCCGCTTTGCCTTTTCTTTTTTCGGCATATCTTTGCTGTGCCACAGGCCCCATGCCACTAAGAGCATTATAAAGACCACAAACGGCAATATCCACCATCCGTCTTCACGGCACAGCCAACATGCCGCCAAGCTAAGCCCTGCCATCAGTAGCCAGCCTAACCAGCGCCTTGGTTTTTCTTTATATCTCAGCGCAAAACCCACCATGCCTGCAACTACCAGCAAACACAACGCCGGAAAAATACTGTCTCTATATACCCTTGATGTGAACCCAACAGGATATGCACCACCCACGGTATCTGGATTTGCCAAAGACGCAGGATTGAACAGCAATATACCAAAAAGTGCTAGCTTTTGCCAGTTTTTTGTCAAAACAGGCGATATACACGCCATTCCTGCCACCGATGCTGCCGCCCACATCATTTGCGCAGCAAGCAAAAAAGGAAGGCCCAGCATGTGTACAGCTGCAAGCCACAAAGCAAAAAAGCTGTTTTTCGCAAGGGTGAGGTATCCGTATTCACCCAGCCATTCTCCCTGTGTTATAGACACTGCCGCGTTATACATAGTCATGTCGTCAAGCAGCGCTTCTTCCGGCCACAAGAACACTTGCTGAGATCTGGATAATATCAGTTTCACACAAAGTAAACAAAGCCCTAATATCACACATAAAAAAGGTGTGATATCTTTTTGTTTTTTAATATTCAGTAACGGGTTTTTCATATCTGTCCTTTTTGGGTTTTGTCCTTTATATTTTACTGTGACGCTTATGCATCAGATTTTTTAAAAAGTGTGATTGTTTTTACCACTAAGCCTCCCACGCTTCCGGCTATTACGATATACAGTAACACCAGCGGAATAAAGAAATATCTAAACTCATGGCTTTGGGTGGTTATTAAGAACGACGCATAGTAAAACACTGACACACCATATACTATGCGAAGCCTTGAAAATGTTTCAGGCGGAATAGCTTTCATGTACCTTGCACCCATCAACACCCCGAGCGCTAGCAAAAACATAATCCACGGTGTACGTAACATTTCTGCCGATTCCATAAAGCTTACATAACTTTGATGGAAATCTTCACGCCTTTCTGTGTCTGAAAACCCAAACTCAGCCATGCGATCATCTCTGTTATAGTCATATTCGCCGGCCGATAATGGCTGGCTCATGCCCAATGTTCGAGCCCAAAAATCCATTTTCACATCCCAGTATACCAGCGGCTCTGTAAACATAAGCGTAAAGTAATCACTACGAATTTGTGCTGCATTATCACCGCTACCTACCACAGTATTAGGTATATATGTATGATAGCCATAAATAGAGTCTGCATGATTTGCCTGTATTGCTAAGTCTGTTATTCCTTCTTCACCCAGATAATCCAGCATGCCTTGATATTCCGGATTTTCATCAAGTTTTTCCAGCATGGTGACAGTCTCCCACAAAAAACCTGTGGACATGCTTCCGGTACCGTTGCGAATACCGTAGTTCAACATGGTAGGCAGGCTTAAAATAACCACAAAGCTCAGCACTACCGCTATCGTATGCAAGTATCCCAAAAGCCAGTCTTTTGTACGGTGGCATATCCTCCACAGCACAATGGCAAACACAGGTAACACCGTGAATGCATTTTGTCTAAAGCCCAGCATGACAAAGTAAAGGCCAAAACACAAAATAAAATAAACCCATTTATGCCAAACTGGCCAACAGTCAAAAAATTCATATTCCACACCGCATATAAGCATCAGTAGCCACAGCATAGCAACAAGGCACCCTACCGACATTTCCACATATACTGAAAAGCCGTAGAATGTAGGACATATTGCAAAAAGTATGCCTGCTACAAGGCCGCCTTTAGGTACAAAAAAGTTTATTGCACAAAAGCAAGTGAAGAAAAAAAGAATGCTTTGAAGAAGTGTAAAAGAAGCATAATTTTGGGTCAGCTTATAAAGTACCGCCATAAACAGCTGCGGCACTACACTTAGCCAATCATCTTGCACAGCAAAATTAAAACGTGCCATTTCGCTCGCCATAAACCATCGGCCATAGCTATCGGAATAAAAAATCCCCGGGTATGTGATCAGTGTACACACACTGCCCAGCACCACCGCAATAATAAAAAACTGCGTCAGCTTTTTTTTGGTGGCTATTTCCGAAAAAGTAAAGCGAAGATCTGATGAACTCATGGCATCACCTTTTCTTTTGGGTTATATTCCCCTTTTGCGTTTGCAAAAAGTACTTTCATCAGTTCCATATTACCACTCATACCTTTAATTTTAGTGGGCGTGGCCTCACCTTTAGGATATACCCGTGCCACAGGCACTTCACACGCTTTCAGGCCCAGCTGTGTTGCCCTGGTGGATAAATACGCTAAAAGCTCATACCCGGTGAAAATATCCCGCAAAGGTTGTACCTCGGCATGGGTAAGATATTTCCTTGAATAAGCACGGAAATTGTTTGTGGTGTCGGTAAATCTCTGTTTTGCCGTAAGGCTGATTATAGGCGCATGGATAAACTTCACCGCCAAGTGACGCTGCAAAGGTGTGTTCACCGCAAGGCCGCCTTTTACATATCTGCTTCCTTGCACAAAATCGTACCCATCTTTCAGCTTTTCTATAAACCTAGGCACATTTTCAATACTATCTTTGTTATTTCCATCAATAGAAAGAATCCCTTCATACCCTTGCTCTAAAGCCCAATATATACCGGTGCGCAGTTGTGCCCCTTGCTTTCCCGGACCTGTTTTTGTAAGCAGTGCTCTCACGCCTGCTTTTTCCAGCATTTCAAGGCCAAGACTGCCATCGTCCGAGCCACCATCACAAATTATAATATCACATTTTTT
>CAYIZZ010000112.1:0-6944 GCA_964367945.1 uncultured Oscillospiraceae bacterium
TGATGATATAGGAACATACTACACTATTAAGGGAACAAGAATCCGGTGAAATCAAGGGTTTGCGAGACGAAAAAAGCTTGGCCCCCGAAATAGCACCAGACTTACAAGTCTGTCGCGCCTCACTAACAAGTACGTAAAAACAAATCAAGTCTTGGTTATAAGCCGAGATAATCAGCACAGGCTGTGGAAATAAAAAGTCTGTGGGAATGCTTTACTTCAGCTTAAAATCTGATTTATGCTAAATTCAACTTCAGCTAATTAAGCAATGCCCTCATCTCGGACGGCTTCATAGAAAAAACCTCATCAAAAGCCCTATAAAAATGTATTTTGCTGTTATAGCCAACCTCTTTGGCGACACATTCAATCGACATATCGCTTGTTTTCAGTAGTGTGACAGCATGCTGCATTTTAAGGCTGCGAATATATTTATGTATACTAAGCCCTACAATTTCTTTAAAAGATGATTGCAGGGTTTTCTTATCTATCCCCATGGTTTTTGCAATATCGGTAATAATCGGGGGTGAGATATAATTTTTGCACAGCAAATCCACGGTGTTTTTTACTGCATTTTGGCTTTTTGAGGTAATTCTGCTAAGCGAGTGTTCTTGTGCTTTGCTGTAGTTTAATAAAAGCAAAAAGGCTTCGATAGTTTTATTTTTGAAGTAGATAGGGAAAAGTTCTTCGTCAATTTCAGCATACCTAATCTGCTTTAAAATAGTAGCGATTTGTGGAATGGATATATTACGGGTATTTATCGCTCTTGCAAGGGTGTTCCACTGGGAATTAGGTATATTTATCCCGTTTTCTTTTAGAAATTCATCGCTAATCATCAGGGTAAGCGCCTTTACTCTGCTTTGCCCGGGATACTTTTTGAACCAAGGTATCGGGGTGTTGTTGATATAGAAAAATGTTCCGTAAAAAGTGTGCAGGGCCTCGCTTTCATCTTTATAATATTCCATTTCGTTCTGTTCGATGAAAGTGATTTGTACACCGATGTTATCACTGAAATTAACTGTTATATTGTCGTTTTTATAGGTGATGTCTAAATCTACAAATCCAAAACTATCTGAATTTGCCCAAAGCGTTATTGTACCGCTGCCTAAACTTTCATCAAGGGTAAAAGCGATCCCTCTTTCAGTCTTTTTCGCGCTCCACCCATTTTGCTCTAAAGAGCCGAACATATCGGTATAACTTCCCAGTGTTTGCATATCGTACCTCTTTTTTAGTATCTTTTAGTGCTTGTGTGTATCTTTGTGAATTCAAATCGGATAGCTTTTCAATCCCGTGTTTTCAAGCAAATATTTATATAATAGTATCTATTATACCCTGTTTTATAATTTGACACAAGAATGTGTATGTTATATCCTTAATAAGTTAGCTAAAACTAACTTATTAAGGATATAACAGGGGGGTTGTATTTTGGATGAGACAAAGAAAGTCAAAAAACAAAAAAAGCCATCGGCGATAAACAGAGTGTTTAAAATTGCCGACTTTGACAAGAGGCTTTTAAATTTAAGTGTGATTTCAGCGGTGCTGGGCTATCTTTCAAGCGTGGTACCCTTTGTATGTGTGTATTTTATTGCAAGTGAGTTTTTAATGCCGCAAACAGGTGCGGTAAACAGCCAAACAATTATAATGTGGATAATAATAGCGGGAGTTAGCATTGTGGCAAATATGATTTTCTCGTTTTTAGGCAGTTTTGGCTGTCACCATGTGGCGTTTAAGCTGATTAACGCTTTTAAGCTTCGAGTGATGGAGCATTTAGGCAAGCTATCGATGCACTATTTTAATAGGCACACAACAGGTGGTTTGCAAAAAACAATTGACGAATGCGGCGATAGGGTGGAAAACTTTATAGGCCATATGTTACCGGACCTCATAGGCTCGATTTTCGTTGTGTTATCGCTTTTTATCGGAATATTCATGTTGAGTCCGTGGCTGTGTTTAACTGCGTTTATTGTGATAATTGTTGCCGTTTCCATGCAAATGGCTGTTTTCGGGCCAAAGTCGCAAAAAATATGGGCAGATGTGTTTGCGGCTGATCAAAAAATGACAGGCGCTTTTTCCGAATATGTAAAAGGCATTGCTGAAATCAAGCTGTTTGGCAGAACAGGAAAAATGACGAAATCTCTAAAAGAAAATATCGACAATTACAGCAAATGGGAATATACAAGCTATAAAAATTCTGCTGTTCCCATGGGGCTTTATAAAAGTATAATTTTATCAATGCTCACCTTTATTTTGCCTGTGGGTATTATCTTAATATCACAAAATCCATCGCCTGAAATATTAGTTGCCGTCTTGATGGCGCTGATTGTAACGCCGGCTATTTACGACCCTCTGATGACTTGCTTAAGCTACGGCACACAGATGGCCACGCTATCGGTAGGCCTTGACGCTATTGAGGAAGTTTTTGCAGTAAAAGCCATGCAACTTGAGGGTAAAGAAACGGCGTTTGAAAACATGGATATAAAGTTTGAGAATGTCAGCTTTTCTTATCAAGCAAACGAAGAGGAAAAAACTTATGCCATCAAAAACATCAGCTTTAGGGCGCAGCAAGGAAAAATGACGGCACTTGTAGGAGAATCCGGTGGCGGAAAATCCACCATAGGCCAGCTTATATCTCGTTTTTACGATGTAAATGATGGCGAGGGGAATATTTATATCGGTGGTGTGGATATTAAAAAAATCCCATACAACACGTTGATGGATAATATATCTTATGTGCTTCAAGACACATATATTTTCGAGGGTAGCATCTTTGACAACATAACAATGAATAGAAACCACAGCATAGAAGATGTGGAAAAAGCGGCGAAAGCGGCAAGGTGCCACGACTTTATTCAAGGTACAAAAGACGGATACAGCACAAAACTCGGCAGTGGCGGCATTCGCCTTTCGGGCGGTGAAGTGCAAAGAATTTCCATAGCAAGGGCGATACTGAAAAATGCACCCATCATCGTTTTGGACGAGGCTCTTGCATATTCTGATGCCGAAAACGAAAATTTAATCCAAGAGGCGCTGGCAAGCCTGACAAAAGATAAAACAGTGGTAATAATTGCGCACAGACTGCAAAGCATTATGCGTGCCGAGCAAATCATCGTGCTGAAAAAAGGCGAAATCAAAGAAATCGGAACGCACAGCGAGCTGATAGAAAAAGAAACAGAATATAGACAGCTTTGGGACCTGCAAAACCAAGCGGAAGATTTTGCGCTTATGACAAACAAGAAAGGGGCTGTGTAAAATGAGCGAGATAATCAGGAAATTCACCTGCGGGAAACCAAAACGCATGATACAGCCGGTGACATGGCTGACTATAGAAAACCTATTTATGATATTTCCGTCGGTTGCTACCATGTTTGCCATTCAGTTTTTAGTCACTGCATTTAATGGCGAAATAGACTTTAGTTCGCTTTGGATAGCCTCGGGAATTTTAGCCGTGCTTTTTATACTTCAAGCGGTGGTTTCTATAAATGCACACCTAAACACCTTTCTTCCGGCGGCTAAAAACAATGCCGAAAACAAAGCAGATTTCATGGAAAAGCTGCGCAGATTGCCGCTTGGATACTTTCAGAAAAAACGAACAGGCGAGCTGATAAACACGTTTACAAGTGATTTTTTGGCGGTGGAGCAAAGCATGGTGGGTATGCTCACAGGCATTTTTAGCGTCGTTTTCAGCTGTGTCATGACATCTGTATTTTTTCTTGTATATAACCCTATTATGGCGATATCGTTTTATATATCCATTATAGCCGCGGTTATAATGATAACTGCCTCCACTAAAATCACAGCAAAATACACCATGAAAACCGCCGATGCAAAAGATGCAGCTTCGACATATTTAAACGAATACATCCTCGGTATGAAGGTGCTAAAATCGTACAATCAAGCGGGCAAAGGCTTTGATAAACTAAAAAATGCGTATGATGATGTGGTAAAAGTAAGCCTTAAAACAGAGCGATTTATAGGAACTATGGTAAACCTTGCGTGCAGCGTGGCAAATGTTGCACTGCCGATAGTTTGCTTTGTGGGTGCAAGCTTGGTTCTTGGGAATAACCTCGGCATAGCGGAGTATTTAAGCATAATAATTGTTAGCACTAAAATATTAGTGCCGATATTAACCTACATTCGACATACAACCGTGCTTCGAATCCACTATGTTTGCGCCACAAGAATAGACAAGGTATTAACTGAAAAAGAGCTTGCCGGAAAAGAGCAGGCGAGTCCATTAAGCGATATAAAGTTTGAAAATGTCAGTTTTTCTTATGACGGGGACATTAATAATGCGGTTTTAAAGAATGTAAGTTTTGCTATTCCTAAAGGTAAACTCACAGCCATTGTGGGCCCTTCCGGAAGTGGCAAATCCACCATTCTTCGCCTTATCGCAAGGTTTTGGGATGCAAGTAGCGGAAAGCTTACCTGTGGTGATACAGAGCTGAAAAATACAGAGCCTGATAGCTTTACACAAAACATCTCTATGGTTTTGCAAGATGTCTACTTGTTCAATGAAACAGTCCGTGAAAATATCCTATTTGGCAAAGATGATGTAAGCGAGGATGAGCTTATCAGTGCGGCGAAAAAAGCACAGTGCCACGATTTTATAATGGAATTACCAAATGGGTATGATAGCGTTATCGGTGAGGGAGGCTCGAGCTTATCCGGTGGCGAAAAACAGCGCATATCTATAGCAAGAGCGATACTGAAAAATGCACCGATACTATTACTCGACGAGCCTACAGCAAGCCTTGACGCCAAAAATGAAGTGGCGGTAAAGCAGGCGATAGCGCAGCTGGTCAAAGACAAAACAGTAGTCATGATAGCACACAGGCTGAAAACAATACAAAATGCAGATAACATTTTAGTGGTTGATAATGGGCAAATTGCAGAAAGCGGAACACACGGCGAGCTACTACAAAACACAGGCATTTATGCAAAGCTATGGTCTATGCAATCAGCCGCATTTGATTTTAAATTTTAGGTGACGCTGATGAATAATATTGGTAAGAAAATTTCAGTAAACGGCATAGAGCTAAATATTTACACCGAGGGCGGCGGCGATGAACCCGATAAAACCTTGATTTTCATGGCAGGGTTTGGGAGCTGTTCACCTATACTCGATTTTAAATTGCTATATACAAAATTAACAGATAAATTCAAAATAGCAGTAATCGAAAAGCCGGGGTATGGCTTTAGCGATGTCAGCAGTTCTGCAAGAGATTTAAAAACAATGGTAGACCAGCAAAGAAAAGCGCTGACTCTCAGTGGCATATCGCCGCCTTATGTTCTGTGTCCGCTGTCGCTATCAGGGCTTGAAGCGCTTTACTGGGCGAGTAGCTATCAAAGCGAAGTAGAAGCTATTGTCGGGCTTGATATGTCGTTTTCTGAAACCATGAAAGAGTTTAAATACAGTGTGCCGCTGATTAAACTTATGGGGCTGTTTATGCGAAGTAAAATAGCACGTCTTTTCCCAAAACTTGCAGAAAGTGAAGCCTTTCAGTATGGAAATCTAACCGCTGAAGAAAAGTCATTATATAAAGAGCTGTTTTTTGAGAAAACCATGAGCAAAGACATGATAAACGAAGCAGTTTTTCTAAAAGAAAATATCCATACAGTAGAAATGCTACCTTTGCCGGAAATACCCATGCTGTTATTTGTTTCAAACGGAGAAGAAACAGGCATAGAGAAAAATTTGTATCTAAAAACATATGATGGAATAATAAAAAAACTACCAAATGCTAAGGTGGTGAATTTAGACTGCAACCACTTTGTACATATTTTTAAGAGTGAAAACATTTCCGATATTATTAAAGAATATTTGTAAAATTATAACTTATTTACTTTTTGGGAATTTACGAGTCCACCATCATGCTAAAAAAAGACAAAAGGCTATCCATGATAGGATAACTTTTTGTATTTTTTATTCTTTCACCTGTGTGGTGAGTTTTTTAAAGAAGCTCTCTTAATGCCTCTTCACTTTTTATATATAAAAACTTTTTGTCGGTTTCTATAATCCCGTTTTCCTTTAGCTCTGCAATTTCACGGTAAAGGCTTGCCCTGCTTACGTCCAAATATTCCGCCAAATGTTGTTTTGACTTTACATAAACACGGTTTTCGTCATCTTTATTGCTCAAAAGGTAATGCACCAGTTTCATGTTTACCGATTGGATAGTAAGGCTTTCTATACGCTGGATAAGAAACGAAAATACGTGTAATATGTATTCAAACAATGGGAACCTAATAGTTTGCCCCGACATTAAAACTGATAAGAGAACTGAAGACAGTATAGATAAATATTGTGCGGTAAGCCAAGAGTTTTTAGACAATCTTTGCGAGAATGAGTTTTATGATATGTATACTGCAAAAATTAAGTCGGCTAAAAAATTGATCGCAGTGTAAAACAAGAACAATCAAAAAAGCAAGAAGGATAGCGGAGTACATAAAGAACCAGCTGGAAGAAGACCAATTAGGTGAACAGATGACGCTAAGTGAGGTAGGCCCTTTTAGGGTCGGCAAGTAACAAAAACCGCAACAGGCAGACCGCATTTACACGTTTGACGTGTGGCGAGGAAAAGAGGGCTATGCCCGCATATGAAATACCCTCGGCTACGCCGGGGGATGCTTATTTGCTTTTTTTCAGCCAGCCAACCCACCAAAAATCGCCGTTAGTACACAGTTCGAATCCTTCTTTTGAGCAGTTATCCTTACTGCTTTTTATTCTATCACGTCAAGGGTGATTTGGTAAAAGCATGCCCTAAACTTGAAAAACATTCCGGGATTCAGGAATTAGAACTCGATATTAAAAAACTGATCCCTAAACATGACTGTTCCATGTTTAGGGACTTTTATATATTGCTTAGTTTTAGATTATAACAACACCAGAAAAAAACAAACTGAAAACAACCTTTAAACAAACTACAAACAACCTTTAAACAAACTACAAACAA
>CAYIZZ010000113.1:0-6921 GCA_964367945.1 uncultured Oscillospiraceae bacterium
TGAGAAAAACCGGTGAACCGCTAAGCAGTTCGCCCGGACACACCTCATGACAAATTGACTTCTTTATTTCACAAGTCTTGGAAATTGGTTTATGGAAAGCTCCACAAACATAACCCTTTGTCGTCAGTATACAGAAACGTATTTTCAACGTTCCTTCGTTCGCCCGGTTCATGACCCGACATACTCCACGGAAAAACCAGCTCAAGGATAAGCCGCAACCTCCCGCTTCAGCGCATATCGCACCCCATACAAATGAATGGGGCATTCGCAGTCGCCTAATTAGTTTATCAGATACACGGGCAAAAAGCAAGTGTTTTTTACTATTTTTTTATGTTTTTTTCGCCTTCTGTTTTGCCTTGTCCATGAAGCGTTCCACATCTACCACAAAACGCCCGTGAAGCCCTTTTCCTATCACTTGATCGCCACTTTTGCTTTCCACTGTGAAGTCTACTTTTCTGCCGTCAACGCCGGATACCACCGCAGTAGTTGTGACTGTTTCACCAGGCAGTGTGGCCGCCATATGTTCTATATTTACAGACACCCCTACCGATGACTGCTCCTCTGTTAAATGTTTTGCAATCACCCTTGTTGCTGCCTTTTCCATTTGTGCTATCATCATGGGCGTGGCAAACACCCCAAGGCTACCGCTTTCAACAGTTGTAGCTATATTGCTATCGTCTACCACCGTTTCTATGGTATAGCTTTCACCAATCTTTATATCCATTGTTTCATCCTCCTTATAAAATAAATATATCTTACAGCATACTTGTTTGTGCTAAAATCCAAAGCACACCTAAAACAATTGGCTGATGCGCCATGTATATTATCAGGCTGTGCCTGCCCATAACTTCTATTATATTTTTTCCGCCAGCTTTTCTCTCAAACTTATCTTTACATATTCCCCATAAATAATATCCCGTCAAAAACAAAAACAGCCACGGTATTAAAGGAAAGTAATCACCCGAAAAAAATGTATCTCCGGGAAAGCCCAACCAAAACAAAACATCTGTGCCATATAAAAAGGAAGGAAGCTTTATTGGAAGGTAATTGAAAAAACCTACAAAACCACGCGGCACACCGTAAAGTACTGCAAAAAAACAAAAGCTTGCAACACACCCTACCGCATACGGTATTTTTTGGAGTGTCTTTTTAGTCAAGGCCACTATCAACATACTGCAGCCCATCATGTGCAGCACACCAAAATTTATCTGCACGCTTGGCATGGCTGTGGCGGTAACCACCGTGAGTATCATACCGCATCCCAGTACTATCAGGCCATGTTTTATGGCGTTTCTGCTATAATGCATCGATGCGCCTGCTATTAATATAAACACCCAGCATATGCTTTGTTGCCAGATAAACCCCGGTAGGTTTTTATACCATGGTAAATCCACACCATACATATAAACAAGATCATACGTGGCATGGTAGGCTATCATGCTAATAAGAGAAAAACCTCTTAGTACATCTAATATCCTCACCCGTGATTTTGGACTTTTTCGTGTTGGCATAGCTGCCTGCATACCATTTACCTCGTTCATATCACTTAATGCTTTTTATCAGTTCTCACTGCTTTGTTTTTGCTATTTTATTTTGTATCTCCGCATCAGGCGTGATATATGCCGTTTCATATTGCTCATACAGCACCATGCCTATTGGTAAATCACCTGTTTTGCGGATATTCTTTACTTGTGTATAATCCACAGGTATTTTACTTCCGTTTTTCTGGCTTGAATAATGCACCGCCAGCATCGCCGCCTCGTTTTGGGTAGACAGCGGAATATCTTTGCCCTCGCTCATCACCACCACATGACTGCCCGGTGCGTTTTTCACATGAAACCACATGTCTTTACCGCGTGCTGTTTTCAGTGTGAGTTTTTCGTTTTGGGCATTGTTGCGTCCCACCAATATCAAAAACCCGTCTTCAGAGGTATACCTTATATAGTCTGCCGGTTTTTGTTTTTTGTCACGTTGCTTATAATGACGCAAATACCCTTGCTCTTTCAGCTCTGCCCTTATCTCGCCCAGTGCATTTTCGCCCCCGGCATTATCTATCTCGTACAGCACTGTTTCCAGATACTTTACTTCATGCTCACCACTTATCAGCAGTTTTTCCAGCATTTCCATGGCAGTTTGTTTTTTCTTGTATTCTTTAAAATACTTCTGCGCATTTTGGCTGGGTGAAAGACGTATATCCAGCTTGATTTTTTCTTCCTCACCGCTGTACCAATTTAAAAGCGTGACAAAAGCGTCGCCTTTTTCATAAGCATGCAAATTACTTGTGAGCAATTCCCCTTTAATCCGCAAATGTTCACTTTGTTCGCTTTTTGCTAGGTCTTCTTTTCGTGCCGCTTGTTTTCTCACAGACCGCTCATACATGTTTTGTACTGTGCGTCGCAGTTCCTTGGACTTTTGTCGCAGACGCTCTATTCTATCTTTTTCAGCATAATATTCTTCCAGCATTTCCGAATAGTTGCTGAACTCTTCCAGCGTGCATCCCGGTAAATATTGGCTAAGACGTGTGAAGCTAAACTCTGTAGGTAGGCCATCAGCTTTCCTTACAAGGCAAGGTATTCCACCCATGTCAAAATCACGGCGGATACCTTCTATCTCCTGCGCTAGGCGCTGTATCTCATCTTCATTCAAAACGGTGGCCATGCCGCCTTCGCCGCCGAATGCACGATAAGCGGCTTCGCGCGCCACCACCGGCCCTACCCCGCCTACACTTCTGCGCAGCGCCTCTGCTACAGGTGCGTCTACCTTCACTGTTTTGTCCAGTATCTCCCTCACAGGCGCCGTAATAAAATCAGGTTTTTTCGGCATTGGTGGCAAAGTATAAACAAGGCCGGGTAATAGCTGACGAATATCCGAGTCTTCAAAATCCACACGTTTCAGCGCGTCTACAATCTTGACCGGCTCGCTATTTTCATGCCCACTTCCTGCAAGAGAAAAATCTGTACCCTTCACAGCCTCTGCCAACGCTTTTGGGCCTTGCCTTGCCACGTCACTAAGTGCGGCAGGCGCCATTTTGCCACCTATCAGCACCAAGTTGCAATACCTTCCCATCAGCTCTGCCGCCAATGTGTAAAGCACTAAGTCTCCCAGCTCGTTCGTGCATAAAAAATCAAAAAACGCAATACGCTCTGCCGGTAATGTTCGTACATCAAGAAGCCGTCCACCTGTTAAATATTTTCTAAGTAGCATGCAAAACGACGGTGGTGCACTGGGGTTTTCATATGCTTCCCTCGTCAGGCATATTCTTGCAGACCCACTTCGGGCAGATAGCAACAAACGGAAACTTTCTTTGCGTGTACGCATGGCAAACACCACCTCATCATGGGTGGGCTGGTGGATTTTATCAATACGTGCATCTGATAAAACCTCTTTTAGTTCCGCCGCACATAGCGAAAGGGTTGCGGCATCCAGTGCCATAGCTATTCTCCTTTATATCTTTTCTAATATCACTTCAAAAAATGCCAACCACATATACTTGTCGGCACTTTCATATTTATACTTTATTTTCAAGTATGCAAACAATGCATAAACGGATCGTTGTTTTTTTCGCTTATATACACTTGCATATCGGGAAAAGATTCCGAAATCCACTCAGAAAGTACTGAAACCACAGGAAATTCTGTGTTATAATGCCCGGCTACCACCATAGAAATGCCCATTTCATATGCATCCAATGCATGATGGTGCGATGCTTCACCTGTCACAATACAGTCCACGCCTGATTCTGCTGCACAGCGCAGTAAATCACCGCCACTGCCGCCAACCACCGCAACACGATTTATAGGTTTACCTGCATCAGATACCTTAACATTTGTTTTCAAAGCTTTGGCGCAAATATCACCCAGCTGAGATGCAGTGTGTGCTTTTTTTAACGTACCTGTTCTGCCGATATCGGCAAACACTTGCCTGTCGTTTACCTCGAGCATGTCACACAGCACGTCATTCACGCCGCCGTCTGCCACGTCTAAGTTAGTATGTGCGCAAAACACAGATATCCCCGCCTTAATCAGCTTGAACACCACATCGTTATGCGACACACTTTTAATCGGGCTAAAAATCACAGGATGATGCGTCACAATCAAGCCACAACCGAGTTTTTGCGCCTCGCAAACCACTTCGGATGTAGCATCCAGCGCCACCAAAACTTTATCTGTGCTGCCACCACAGTCCACCAGCAGGCCCACGTTGTCCCATTCTGCCGCAAACTCTTGTGGTGCTTTTTCTTGCACAGCTTTTATAATATCTTTCACCAAAGGCATTTTTCTACCTCTTTTATCAGTTTTTCGTGTGCTGTTTTTTCGTCTTTATCGTCAATGGCATTACTGCGATTTTGCAAGTCTTTCAGCCGTCTTTTTATATACATTTTCGCCGCATCGTTTTTTGTGTTTGGAACAAGGCCCAAATGATAGAACACTTCATCTTCGGGTAAAGCGGCGCCCTTGTAGTCTGCGGCCATCACCGTGTATGGACGTTTGTTATCCAGCACAGGAACCTCTGTTTCTATCACAAAGCCTTCTGTGCACAAAAACCGCCTTAGCATTTCGTGCCTAGTGGTGGGCACCAGTATCAAGCGTGTGTCCACCGTTTTTATCCATTCGCATTTTTCCAAAATATGCACCATGGTTTCACCTGAAAGTCCGGCAATAATTATCTGTGGCACTTCATTCTCGCTCAAAGCTAAAATACCATCGCCCAGCCTGCACTCCACTTTATCTTTACATCCTGTTTGATGCACCAAAGCTTTTGCTTTTTCCAAAGGCATGGGACTATTATCCACTGCAATTACCTTAGGACACACCCCTTGTAGAGCCAGCCACACCGACAGCTTGCCATGATCGCAACCAATATCGGCGACCGCCTGCCCCTTACGGACAAGACCGGCCGCCGCCAATAACCGTATACCAAGCGCAGGTACTCCGGCACGATATATTTCACCGTTTGCGTACACAGCTTATGCACCCAGTTGTGCGTTCAGCTTTTTCACCAGCTCATCGGCATCTGCACCGTGCACGAAAGCTGCTTGTGCTATTGTTTCGTTACGAGAAGCAGGGCATCCCAGGCAGTGCATTCCCAGCGCCAAAAACACAGGTGCCACACTTTGATCATGATCTAGAATATCTCCGATAATTGTATCTTTTGTTACTGTCATTGCTCTATCTCCTTTTTTCCATGTTACATTACACATTTGTGTTTTAATATTATACCTCATTGGTATAGATAAAGCAATCCTACAAAATACTTTTATATTATTAGGCAAGTACCACATACCTGATAACACCCAGCACTATTAAGTGCACCGGATAAATAATATAGAAAAACCATTTTGATAGCCTGCCTTGCCCGCCACCTCTTTGTCCATTATAAAAGTAAAGCAAACCAATCGGCACAAACTGTCCTAGCTCTATTATCACCAGTCTATAGTTATGTATCGACATCGGTATATTCATTTGCCATAACATCACAAACATTTCCAGTACCGAGTATGCAATCGCCACGCTTGCCATCGCCGCTTGTAGCCTGAAATTTTTATGTAATATCGCAAAAATCAGCGGTAGTACCACCCCGTAATAGCTCCAGTCACCAAATCTTGACAAGATTATCAGTGCGCCTATTACAATTATTTTCACTATACTGCTAGATATCTCATACCAAGCACGAATGGCAAGCAAGCCTAAAAGCAATGTATATATAATGCTAAACTTGTGCCATGTATAGGCGTTTGGAAGCGCTCCTGTGGTAAAGTAAATGAACGGAATCCAGCTTATTATGGCAAACAATCCCAGCCTTAAAGTGTATTTATTCACATTACGTGTATAGTGATATCCCTCGGCTATAAAATAAAACATCACCGGCGCAGTAATGCGGCCTATAAATCGCATCACAATACCTACGCCTGATGTATTTTCCACCAACATCACCCCAAGGTGGTCAATTATCATGGCTATAATAGCAATACTTTTCAGCTGTGTCGCTGTAAGGCCTTGTTTTTTTATTTCTTGTTTCATTCTTGCATCTCCAACTTTTTCTGTTGCGCGCTACAATTAATACTTTTAATGTATAAAAAATGGGAGAACATCAAATGTTCTCCCATTGATTTATAGCTTGATTTAACTTTACAGTTATTCTGTTTCGCTTACTCTGCTTCAACTTCAGGTGATACAACAGTTTCTTCGGCAGAAGCGGAAGCTACCACAACTTCTTCACTTTGCTCAGGTGCTTTTTCAGGCTCCGGCAAAAGTGCTTTCATTGAAAGGCTGATGCGGTTACGATCAAAGTCCATATCCAGCATCTTCACTTCTACTACATCGTCCACTGCCAACACGTCTGCAACTTTCTCTACACGATCATAAGAAATCTCAGAAATGTGTACCAAGCCATCAATGCCCGGCAAGATGCGAACGAATGCACCAAACTGTGTCAAGCTGACAACAGGTGCTTTAAATACACTACCTACAGGATATTCTGTTTTCAGTTTTTCCCATGGGTTATCTTGTTGTTTTTTGAAGCCCAGTGACACTTTTTTGTTTTCACTATCTACTTCTTTTACATAAACTTCAATGCTATCGCCAACATTCACCACTTCGCTGGGATGTTTGATGCGGCTCCATGACAGCTCTGAAATATGCACAAGACCATCTACCCCGCCAATGTCCACAAATGCGCCATAGCTGGTAAGGCTTTTTACTGTGCCAACATATTGTTTGCCATCTTCTACTGTACCCCAGAAAGCCTGGCGTGCTTCACGTTGTTCTTCAGCCAACACCTCGCGGATGCTACCAATAGTGCGACGTGGTGAAAACTCTTTAATTTTCAGTTTCACGTGTTTGCGCACTAAAGCAGTGTAGTCTTCGCCACGACGAGCCGTTGCCTGGCTTGCGGGAATAAAGACTTTCACGCCTTTAACAT
>CAYIZZ010000114.1:0-6829 GCA_964367945.1 uncultured Oscillospiraceae bacterium
CAGGCCCTGTGAAGCCCGGCAACCTAACATATGTAAGGTGCTACATCCTGCGGGAATTCCCGGAAGATAAGCGTGGCTTTTTGCGCGCGAGGCTTTCTCGAGCGCTTTTTTTGTTGTTAAAGTAAGTATGATATACATTTACCAGGGCGGTTAAAAAGAAAGGAACTTGTTATATGAAAAATCGTTTTTTTACATCAGAATCAGTGACAGAAGGTCATCCAGATAAAATTTGTGATGCTATTTCAGACGCTGTGCTTGATGAAATTATGGCAAAAGATCCAAACGGTAGGGTAGCGTGTGAGGTTACAGCAAATACGGGCATGATTTATGTTATGGGCGAAATTACCACAGATACTTATGTGGATATTCCAAGCATTGCACGTAAAGTTGTGCGTGAAATTGGATACACTCGTGCAAAATATGGTTTTGATGATGAGACTTGTGCTGTGATCACGTCCATCAAAGAGCAAAGCCCTGATATCGCAATGGGCGTAGATCCCGGTGGCGCAGGCGATCAAGGCATGATGTTTGGATATGCTTGCGATGAAACAAAAGAGCTGATGCCACTGCCTATCAGCCTAGCTCATAAGCTGTGCAAGCGCCTCACATTGGTGCGTAAAGGTGGAACATTGCCGTGGCTTCGTCCTGACGGCAAAAGCCAGGTGACTGTGGAGTATCAAGATGGAAAACCTCTGCGTGTAGATGCTGTGGTTATTTCTACCCAGCATGCACCTGATATTGATATCGAAAGTTTGCGCGGAGAGATTTTGGAGAATGTAATAAAGCAAGTGGTGCCTAAAGAGCTGCTTGATGAAAATACAAAATACTATATCAATCCCACCGGTCGTTTTGTGGTGGGCGGGCCTCAAGGTGACAGTGGCCTTACCGGCCGTAAAATTATTGTGGATACTTATGGTGGATATGCAAGCCATGGCGGTGGCGCATTTAGCGGTAAAGATCCTACCAAGGTTGACCGTAGTGCAGCATATGCCGCACGTTGGGTGGCCAAAAATGTTGTTGCGGCAAAGCTAGCTGCACATTGTGAGATCCAGCTGGCATACGCCATTGGTGTTAGTCATCCTGTTAGCATTATGGTAGATACCAAAGGCACAGGTACAGTGGACGATGCATTGATTGAGAAAGCCATCGAGAAAGTGTTTGATCTATCTCCAAAAGGTATCATAGAGTCGCTGGACTTGAGAAAACCAATTTATCGTAAACTGGCAGCATATGGCCATTTGGGCCGTGAAGACTTAGATGTCAAATGGGAAAAAACCGATAAGGTGGAAGAATTGAAAGCTGCTGTGGCTGCAGGATAAATAAAAAATTAAAGAGAGCGGCTAAAATTTAGCTTGCTCTCTTTTCTTTTGCTTGTATAATTTGTATACTAAATAAAAGAATGAAAAGAAAGGGGGTAAATCAGGTGCAAAAAGAAACAATATGTTTGGAAGGTGTGGTAGAATTTGTTACTTTTCAAAATCCTGATAATGGGTTTTGTGTGTTGCATTTGCTTTGTGATGACCAAGAGGAAGTAACAGTGGTTGGTACATTGGCAGCCTGTGCCCCCGGTGAAAGGCTGACTTTAACGGGAAGATATATAAAACATAGGGAATATGGCAGGCAATTTGAGGCTTTCAGCTGTGAATATATCATGCCAAGCACAGAAAAAGATATTGAAAAATATCTTGCCAGTGGCACAGTTCCGGGAATAGGCCCGGTAACGGCAAGCCGGATTGTGAAGGAGTTTGGGGAAGAATCGCTGGAGATATTAGCGCAAAGACCGGAGAGGCTTGCGGCAATAAAAGGCTTGAGCCTGCAAAAAGCAAAAGAAGCGCATAGGCATTTTTTGGAAGTGTTTCATGTGCGTGAAGCAGTGGTGTCGTTGGCAAAAGTGGGGCTTTCAGCGGCAGAGGCTATTGCGGTATATAGGCATTTTGGCAAGTTGACCATGGATGTCATCACTAAAAATCCCTATCAGCTGTGCGGAACACCTTTGTATTTATCGTTCGCTAAAGCGGATGCTATAGCACAGACAATGCAGAACACGCCGGATAACGCTTTGCGCACACGTGCGGCTATTATATATACCCTTCGCCACAACTTGCAAAATGGGCACACGTGTGTGCCAAAAGGAAAGCTGACAGCAACGGTGTCGAAGTTTTTCTCTGTAGAGGAAGATGATGTGGCTTTGGAAATAGAAAAAGTGTGCCAAACAGAGGACATACACACGGCAAATTATGAAGGCGTAGAATATATATACCTGGCACAGCCGTTCAGAGCAGAGTTTATGGCGGCGTTGCGGATACGCTCTATTGTGGGGATGCCTGCGCCACCACCGGGAAAAATTAAAGCGCAGATAAAAAATCATGAGCGTGTAAAAGGGATGCGTTTTGCACCACTGCAGGTGGAGGCGATAAATCAAGCAATGTCAAACGGAGCCATGGTCATCACAGGTGGGCCGGGAACTGGTAAAACCACAACGGTGAATGCTATTATTGCGCTATTTGAAGCTCAGGCAGAAAGGGTGCTTTTAGCGGCGCCCACAGGAAAAGCGGCCAAAAGAATGAGCGAGCTGTGTGGAAGAAATGCAACTACCATTCACAGGATGTTGGGTGTGGAGTTTAGGGAAGGGGAAGAGATACCGCGATTTAAATATAACGAAAAAAACTTACTGAGATGCGATGTGCTTATTGTGGACGAAATGAGCATGGTGGATGCATTTTTATTTGAAAGTTTACTAGCGGCACTGCGTTCGGGATGTAGGCTGGTGATGGTGGGTGATATAGACCAGCTACCAAGTGTGGGCCCCGGAAATGTACTGCGTGGTATCATAGACTCGGGAGCTGTGCCGGTGGTGGAGCTGAAAGAAGTGTTTCGTCAAGCGGAAGAAAGCTTGATAGTGAAAAACGCTCACCGTATAGTAAATGGCAAATTGCCAAAAAAAGGCACAAAGGAAGACGACTATTTCTTTTTGCGTGCAGCGGGAAGTGCGTGCCGTCATGTCGTTTGTGAGCTGGCCTCAGAGCGTCTGCCGCGTAGCTATGGGTTTGACCCATTTACAGACATACAGGTGCTGTGTACAACACGTAAGGGGCCTTTAGGTACAGAAGAGCTGAACACAAGACTTCAGCAACTGCTAAATCCACCAGATGAGCAAAAACCCGAGATACGTGTGATGGATAGGATATTTCGTCTTGGCGATAAAGTGATGCAAACGAAAAATGACTATGATGTGCCATATATTCGTTTGGATGGCGAGGTTGGAAGCGGCGCATTCAACGGGGAAATTGGCATTATTGAAAAAATTAATAAGGCAGCAGGTAGCATGACAGTGCTTTGTGATGAGCGGCGTATTGAGTATTCTCAAGAGCATATGGGTAAACTGGAAATTGCATATGCTGTTACAATCCACAAAAGCCAAGGTAGTGAGTTTGAAGCAGTGATTATTCCACTAAGCGAGGTGCCAAAACAATTGCAATATCGTAACTTACTATACACAGGTGTGACAAGGGCGAAAAAGTTGTGTGTATTAGTGGGTGAGGAGCGTGTTTTGGAACAAATGGTGAAAGCAGGCCGAAAAAACAGACGATATTCGTGTTTTTCAGACTTTTTACGGGATGAAGAATTGCTATGAGTAAAAAAATTGGTGTGTTTTTGCTGGATGTGTTTTTTCCAAAGCGGTGTTTGTGGTGTGACACGGTGCATGGATTTTCCGTGCCTAAATGCGGCTGCGAAAATATCGTCGATGAACTGCGGATTTCAGGCGGCACACAAATACCGGAACATCTTAACAGGGTATGGGTGAGCTTTAAATACGAGCCACCTATCAAAACAGTGATACATCGGTTTAAGTTTCAAGATGAAAATAGCTTGGCCAAGGCGCTGGGCTCCATGTTATCAGAAACGTTTTTCAAGTGCTGTAATAAAGAAGATTATGACATGATAGTAGCTGTGCCGTTATCGGACAAGTCTTTTAGAAAACGTGGATACAATCAAAGTTATCTACTGGCAAAAGAAATATCGAGGCAGTCGGGTATACCGGCAGAGAAAGTGCTGCATAAAGTGATGGAAACACCGGCTCAAAGCTCGCTAAATAGAAAAGAGCGCCTATCCAATGTGGAAGGCGCTTATGAAGCAGACGGAAAACATGTGAAGGGTAAGCGAATTTTGCTGATAGATGATGTATACACCACAGGCTCTACGCTAAACGAATGTGCAAAAGCTCTGCGTTTGGCGGGAGCAACTATGTGTGATGCACTGGTGTTGTCGCAGGCGCAGTTTTGAGACGAGCAAGCTAATTTAGGCGTGATTCTATAGCTTCAATCAATGTTTCGATAGCTTTTATGCGTGCATAACGCTTGTTTTGGCTTTCTATTATCACCCATGGTGCAAAATCAGTGCTGGTAAGACGAATCATGTCGTTGACAGCTTCTTCGTATTCTGGCCATTTTTCACGGTTGCGCCAGTCTTCGTCTGTTAGCTTCCACTGTTTTTCGGGCGTGTTTTTGCGGCTTTCAAATCGGCGTAGCTGTTCGTCTTTGTCGATATGTATCCAATATTTTAGTATGATTGCACCCCATTCGTGCAGTTGCGCTTCGAATTCGTTTATTTCGCGGTAGGCACGTTGCCATTCTTCTTTTGTGGCAAAGCCTTCTATTCTCTCTACCATAACACGGCCGTACCATGTGCGATCGAAAATGGCGATGTGGCCATCTTTTGGAATGTGATTCCAAAATCGCCATAGGTAATGCCTGTTTTTTTCGGGTGGGGTAGGCGCGGCTATGGGGATAACATCATAGCCTCTTGGGTCAAGTCCTGCGGCCACTCGCCTGATATTCCCGCCTTTACCCGCGGCATCCCAACCTTCATAAGCAATAACGATTGGTGTTTTTTGCAGATAAACTGAATTGTGCAAATCTTTCAGCTTTTTTTGTCCTGATTTTAAACGCTTTTTGTATTCATCATCGGACATGGTTTGCGAAAGTGATATTTCATTAAGTTTTGATTTTTGCACTAAAGTGAATTTTTTGTCGGATGTTGTTTTTGTGCGGGGTGTTGATGGATTTTTATCCAGCGCAAGGCGGATTTCGCTAATGAGCACACGGTAAATTTCGGCAAGACAAGCACGTCTATCGTGTGCCGCTACTATATGCCAAGCAGCATAAGATGTGTTTGTTTCAGCCAACATATCATCATATGCCGAGAGGTATTTTTTGTAGTTTTTATTTTTTTTATAGTCTTCTTTGCTTACACGCCATGCGGTGGATTTGTTGTTTTTTAGGGCGTTCATCCGCTTTTTTTGTTCTTTTTGGCTGATGTGTAAAAAGAACTTTATGATTAAAGTGCCGTCTTCGGAAAGCTGACGTTCAAATACATTGATGGCGTTCATGCGAACGATGGCGTCTTTTTTTGAGATATCTTTATTTGCAACGGCGCTACTCACTTCAGGATACCAGCTGCGATCATACAAAGTAAAAAAACCTTTTTCAGGAATAGTTTGCCAGTGTCTCCATAAAAACGGCTTGCGTTTTTCTTCTGCTGTGGGCGCAAGAGTACTTTTACTTGTGAAATTACGTGGATCTAAAGCTAAAATCACATCGCTAAGCACGCTGCCTTTACCGGCTGTGCTAAAACCTTCAAACAAAATCATCACAGGTAATTTGTTGTCTTTTACTTTGTGTTGCAAAACTGACAATTCTTCTCGAAGCGGTTTGACATCTCGTTTATAAGTTTCTTTGTCCATGGATACATCAAAACGGATATTTTCTAGCATAAGTTACCTCCATGAATGACTATAACTACTGCGAAAAAGAAAAATTGATAAAAAAACAACAGTATATCTTTCATTTAGATGTATGCATAGTGTATCATATTTAATAAAGTGAGACTATCGGCAAAATGCATGGTATCGAAGATAAAATTTGTATGTTTTGTCTGAATATCAATGAAAAATAAAGTTTATTTATTAAAAATATTAATTTAGGTTGAATTTATATGAAAAATCGGCTATAATAACTTTTGATTTTGATTTTAAATCTATTGATTAAGTAAACAGAGTACAAGGAGGCCTTTTGTATGTTGCAAGCTGATGTTGGAAATTTACCGCTAGCATTGCTATCGGTCACAGAAAATGCGGCGGATAATATCCCTATTTCTGTAGTGGTGGTCACAGGTATATTGCTTGTGTTTTTTATTTTGCTGATACTGATTATTGTTATCATGGTTCAAGGCTCTATATTTAGTGGAATGGAAAAGAAAAAGCAAGAAGCTGTAAAAGTAGCGGCTGAGCCAGCTGCGCAAAAAGAAGTTGCTCCTGTACCTGAGGTGCAAGCTGTACAAGCAACAGCGGCACCGGTAGTGGAAGATGGGATTTCGCCTGAAGTTGTAGCGGCTATTTCGGCGGCCATTTCTACTTTTGGTGAGGGTGTATATACTTTGCGTTCCGTGGCAACAGCACAAGCACCTGCTAAAAAGACACGTAGTGCATGGGGTATGGCAGGCGTGATGCAAACGACAGAGCCATTTTGAGGGGGATAATTAGTAATGAGTGAGTTTTTCAATACGATCGGCAGTATTTGGAGTAATTCTGGTTTTGTCGGAATTATCGAAGATCCACGTTATCTTGTGATGATTGTAGTAGGCTGTGTGCTTTTATACTTGGCAATTGTTCGCGAGTTTGAACCTTTGCTGCTATTGCCTATAGGTTTTGGTATGATTTTGGCCAACCTTCCATATGGCGAAATGATTCATATGGAGCTGTTTATTTATGATCCTGCAAACTTTTCTAAACTGGCAGAGCTTGGCATAGAAACTGCTAATTTGAGCTCAA
>CAYIZZ010000115.1:0-6627 GCA_964367945.1 uncultured Oscillospiraceae bacterium
TCATAAAAAAACGCACATATAAAAAAAGACACCGAGCTTCAATCGGTGCCTGATTGGGTGCAGCCTCAGGCTGCTACTTTAAAATATATGCATTCACTATCTCACCGTAGTATGCTGTGTGATAGTCTTTATTCGAACCGTAAAAAGAACTATCTACATCTTGTGGATAAAACTTTGCATTATTCTCATCTGTGATTTCAGCAGAATCTTGCAACTGCTTATATATCACTTTACACTCAAGTGTCAACGGTAATTCTTTAATAGCCGGCACAGAAACACTTTCACCATCTACCAGTGTTAGGCCCAGTTCTTTGATTTTATCCATGTCATGCCCTGATTTAGTTCCACACACGCTGTAAACGGTTTTATCCATATCTTTTAGTGGTATATTAATTGTAAACTCGGGGTTTTTATCAAGTAGTTGTTTTGTAAAGCGGTTTTCCCTTACAAAAGCGGTGAAAATCGGCTTTTGCCATTCGATTCCAAATGTCCCCCACGAAATCACCATAGGGTTCACCCTATCATCAGCCTTTGCCGTTAAAAGCACACCTTTTTTCACTCCGTTTAAAATCTCACTGCAATAATCAAACACATCTATTTTTTCTTTCATCTTTAAAAACCTCCTATTAATTTACTACTACTTATATGATATACCAATTTCTACTCAAAAACAAGTTGTCACACTATTTTTTATGATATAACGACTTTTATAACAACTTAATTTTTTCAAAATACTTGTAGAATTATGTGACAATTTATGATATACTTATTTACCCACATTAAACGAAAGAAACTGTGGGAAAAATATTTTTTTTAAAGAAACGGGTTTATATGTCTACATTTAAATGCGGAAATAATATTGTGCTTTTATGCTCTAAAGCTTTACGTTTTTTTGATGAAAGGCTTATCAATCACGGTGAGCGTGTTGCTTATCTTGCCTCAAAAATAATAGAAGAGCTTGATGATAATATAGATTTCAATCCCTCTACTTTATATCTTATGAGCATATTCCATGATATCGGAGCGTATAAAACCGAGGATATTAACAATATTTTAAAGTTTGAGACTGCCAACGCAGACGAGCATTCTGTGTATGGGTATCTTTTTCTTAAATATTTAACACCTATAACAGACAACTGCGAGGCTGTTTTGTATCATCACACACCTATAGCCTTGCTGGATGGTGTCGACCCGATGGTTGTTGCATATGCGCAGATAATTAACCTAGCTGATAAAATTGATGTGGGCTACTTAAAAACCAGCTCTTTTGAGAAAATTTATTCAGGTATATTAAAAGGTGGTCATATTGAAGACAAATACATGATAGCCTTAAGAAAGATGCTTGACAATAAAAAAATACGCGAAGACCGTTTCAACGAAGATGCAAAAGAATGGTCTTATAAAATGGTGGATTCGCTTAATTTAACAACAGATGATTTAGTTAAATACCTAAAGATGATAATCTACTCAATGGAGTTTAAAAGTCCTGTCACCATGCTTCACTCAGTGAACACCACCACCATAAGCGTGTTTTTAGGCCAAAAGCTGAACCTGACAAACGATGTACTGGAAAAGCTTTATTACAGCGCCCTGCTACATGATGTTGGCAAAATAGCCATACCTGAATCCATCTTAGAATTTAAAGGCAAGCTGGACTCTGACAAAATGATAATTATGCGTACACACTCTTCCTATACCGAAGAAATCTTGGACGGGTTATTTGACCAAGATATAATAGACTATGCTGTGAATCATCACGAAAAACTTAACGGCACAGGGTATCCAAAAGGCCTTAGCGCAAAAGATCTTACCACCGAAATGCGGATTGTTGCCATAGCTGATATCACCAGCGCTTTGATAAGCAAACGAAGCTATAAAGGTGAATATGATTGGGAGAAAACTGTTTTTATACTGAATGACATGGCGCAACAAAATCAAATAGACGCCGATATAGTAAAACTTATTGCAAATAACAAAAGTGAACTGCAAGAAATGCTTGATATGGTTTCACAACCCGTGGAAGATGTATACAACAAAATTTTCACCGAATATAACAAACTTTTACTTGAACTAAAACAAGCACGACTGACATTAAAACAGCAAAAATCCTGCACAACCTAGTATGGCACTTAATAGTAATAACAAAAGATGGTAGTCGACATTTTGCCGATTTCCATCTTTTTTATATGCTTTATTGCGCCGTGCAAAACTCATCTATTGTCATTTTTTTCATCCCCAATCGCATGCTTATATTACAAATATTTTAATATTGTTTGTTGCATAAACCTATATCATATGGTAAAATTCACACAGAAAAATTATAGTGCAAAGGGGATATTTTCATGTCAGAGATGTTTGAGGTATTTATGGTGGTTTGTTTTGGTATTTCGTGGCCGACATCTATTTGGAAGTCTTACAAATCACGAACAGCCAAAGGGAAAAGTATCATGTTCTTATGCTTTATTTTCATAGGGTATATTTGCGGAATTATCAGTAAGTTCACAGCCGGAAACATCACCTATGTGGTGATATTTTACATCCTAAACCTTATCATGGTTTTCACCGATATTATTTTGTATGCTCGCAACAAGCGTATCGACAAAATGAACGCAATATAGCAAAATCAAAAGGCGCATTCAGTAAAATGAATGCACCTTTTTTTATTTATTAACTTAAATCAATATATTCCTCCACAGCAGTCGGTGTTGTTTATGCCGGTTTCATATCTATCATTAAACCCCGACACTTTTCAAAATCAAGTGTATTTCTCTATATCTAAAAGCTAGAAAATGCTATAATAACATCATAAAACACTCTGAAATTGAACATGCAATTTTCGGAAGAAAAATGCTGATATGTGTTGTATAATCAAGCTAGTATTGCAAAGTATGAAGTGTGTAACTTAATAATAAACAATGTATAATCGATGGTGAAAACAATGTATGAAAAAGAGGCTGAAATTCGACAAGAGTTATTTTCTTTAAGTGAGGAAAAATTCAAAGAATTTGCTAGTTCTTTGATTCCCGGATGTGACAATCTTATCGGGGTGCGTATCCCAAAACTACGAAAAATCGCCAAGAAAATCGTGAAAGATAATCCTATTGATTTCCTTGATAATGCTGAAGACATATATTTTGAAGAAACCATGCTAAAAGCGCTCATTATCGGAAATATGAACGAAGACATTGAAGTGATGCTAGAGCAAATAGCTATGTTTGTTCCTAAAATCACAAACTGGTCACTGTGTGATAGTTTTTGCAACGAGCTTAAAATTGTTCGCTTGCATAAAGAGCGTGTGTGGACGTTTTTACAGCGATATCATCAATCAAATGAAGCATATGAAATACGATTTGTAGTGGTGATGCTACTTTTTCATTACATGGAAAAGCAATATCTTGATGATATTTTATTTATCTGCGATGTTATCACCCATGAAGATTATTACGTAAAAATGGCTGTTGCATGGTGCTTGCAAGTATGCTTTGTAAACTTCCAAAGCGAAACAATGGCATACCTTGAAGAAAACAACCTTGACGACGAAACCTATAACAAAACTTTGCAAAAAATAAGAGAGTCGCTGAAGGTTGATAAAGCCACAAAAGAAGTAA
Organism: uncultured Oscillospiraceae bacterium; assembly: GCA_964367945.1. Taxonomy (GTDB): domain Bacteria; phylum Bacillota; class Clostridia; order Oscillospirales; family Ruminococcaceae; genus JAAYCI01. Next base: position 3,609 of record CAYIZZ010000115.1, read on the forward strand.
TCAAATCAATGAAAAGAGAGTAACTACGCCTTTAAAATCCGGTTTTTCAAAGCACGTATTTTAAGGCAAAATCAAAAAAGGAATGGTTGTTTCAATGACTGAAACTAGTTTCAACATAACATCCGATGAAATGTATGATGCCGTAATTTCAAACAATGAAAGTTACGACACTGTGTTTTTTTATGCCGTGAAATCCACCGGTATTTATTGCAGACCATCTTGCAAGTCAAAAACACCTAAAGTGGAAAATATAGAGTTTTACAAAACAGCTACTGAGGCCGCAAGCGCAGGATACAGACCATGCAAAAGATGCCGAAGTGATTTGCTTGACTACAAGCCGATGAAGGATATAGCCGAAAAGCTGAAAAATCTTATTGACGATATGTTTAACGAAGCAGAAACATTAAACAATGAAATAGACAAGCTCGGGCTTTCACGCAAGCGAATGGTGGAAGTTTTCAAAGAAGAGTATGGCTTCACTCCAAGCAACTATGTAAACGAACTAAGGTACAAAGAAGCCACAAGGCTTTTAGAAAAAACCAACAACGAAATAATTGATATTGCATACTCGGTGGGTTTTGGCAGTCTATCTGCTTTTTATAAATTCTTCAAGGGAAAGGCGAACATCTCCCCTGCGGCTTACAGAAAAGAATGTAGCAGAGGTGGGAAATGATTATAAGTGCGACAAGAAGAACCGATATTCCATCTTATTTTGGTGAATGGTTTATTAACAGGCTGAAAGATGGCTATGTGCTAATCCAAAACCCATACAACAACAATCGCTATTCTAAAGCAATTTTAACTCGTGATGCTGTAGATATGATAGTTTTTTGGACCAAAAACCCGATGCCGTTTTTAAAGCATCTGCCTACCATAGAAGAGATGGGTTATCCATATTATTTTCAGTTCACCCTCACGCCGTATGGAAAAGAAACCGAAAAAGCCTTGCCAAATAAAGAAGATCTAATAGATGCATTTATAAGCTTAAGCAAAAAAATAGGCAAAAAAAGAGTTGTGTGGAGATATGATCCTATTATAATTTCCGATATTTACACGATAGATTATCATAAAGATCGGTTTTTTCACATGGCGAAAAAACTGTCGAATCATACCGAAAGATGTGTTATAAGTTTTGTAGACAGCTATAAAAATGTAACAACTCGTATGGGGAAAGATCCGGCTTACAGCATGACAAAAAACAATATTTTTGCACTAGCTGAAATTTTCTCAAGCATTGCGAAAGAGTATAATATAGAGCTTTTCACCTGTGCTGAAGCAATAAACTTAAAGCAGTTTGGAATACAGCATGGTGCTTGCATAGATAAAGCATTGATAGAGCAAATTTTAGGCATGAAAATCAATGCAAAAAAAGATAAAAACCAGCGAAAAGAATGCTACTGCGTAGACAGCATTGATATCGGAACATATAACTGCTGTGCAAATGGGTGCAGCTATTGCTATGCGCTGTCAAGTGAAAAATCAGCACTTTTAAACATGGCAAAGCACAACCCAGCCTCCCCTGTTTTAATCGGAGAAATAAACCCCAGCGCCATCATCACAAACAGAGATTCTTTTAGTGTTATAGAAAGCCAGATGTCTTTATTTTAAATAAGTATTATAGGCGGTAAAGCAAGATGAAAATTAGGCAAGAAGAACCAAAAGATTATGCCCAAATCAGAGAAATGGTGAAAGCTGCGTTTAAAGGCGCAGAACATACCGACGGAAATGAATACAACTTAGTCGACAAGCTTAGAGCAAGTGATGGCTTTATAAAAGAACTGGCACTAATTGCGCAGGAAAACGAAGAAATTATAGGCCATATTATGTTTTCTAAAGCTATTATCGGAGAAAAAACAGGGCTTGCGCTTGCGCCGTTGTCCGTATCGCCCAAAGCGCAAAAAAAGGGCGTCGGGACCGCCCTTATGAATAAAGCACATGAAGTGGCAAAAGAAATGGGCTATGAATTTTCAGTAGTTTTAGGTAGCGAGAAACATTACCCAAGAGTAGGCTACAAAACAGCAAGCACGTTTGGGGTTTTGGCGCCATTTGACGTTCCTGAGGAAAACTTTATGATTATGTTTTTTACTGAAAACATTTCAGAAATCAAAGGCACCGTCGTATATGTAAAAGAAATATTTGAAGGCTAGTTTTTTATAACAATAAAATATCAACATTAAAATTTATAGCACGCTATTAACGAAAGTTTAATAGCGTGCTATAATCATTCAAGTCGGAGGTGACAACTATGACTGAAGTAAGAATAGGCAAAGTAATAAAATATGTTAGTGCCAGCCTAGAAAAACAAGCAAATAGCTTACTGAAAAAAGAAGATATAAGTCTTTCTCAAGGTATACTTCTTATATGGCTAAGTGAGGCTTCTAACAAAGAGTTACCCATAAAAGACATCGAAAAAAAGTATGGCACAGCCCAGTCTACCACTTATGGCATTGTTGCCAGGCTTGAAAGCAAAGGATATGTCGAAAGCTATTCCATCAATAACAAGACAAAAATCGTAAAACTTTGTAATGCGGGAGCTTCAAAAATCGACTTTGTAAAAGAATGCGTTTTGCAAAGCGAGAAAGAAATGTTTAAAGGGTTTACCGATGGCGAAAAAGCTCTGTTCACCGAGTTTTTAGTCAGAGCGGAAAACAACCTCAATCAATAGCATGATATAAAAACAAGAGAAAATGAATGAATAACAATTTAGAAAAATTAGACTCAATGCCGGTGAGAAAAGCAGTACTTGCAAACGCCTTGCCTGCAATGATTGCAATGATAATGGTGCTTGTTTATAATATGGCAGACTTGTTATTTGTCGGACAGACCGGAGATCCATTGCAGGTTGCCGCGGTGTCCATCGCCACCCCCGTTTTTTTGATTTTCATGTCCATAGGAAATATTTTCGGTATAGGCGGCACATCTTACCTTTCAAGAAGCTTAGGCAGCGAAAACAGCGAACGCGCTAAAAAGATTTCTTCATTTTGCTTTTGGTCTTGCATCTTTGTAGGTATCATAATAT
>CAYIZZ010000116.1:0-6604 GCA_964367945.1 uncultured Oscillospiraceae bacterium
CCGCCGTTTTTTTTCAATATCGACCATTTCTCACACCTTGCCCGATACTGAACACAATGTAGCGGCACATCATATTTCTCGGCTAGTTTTAATTGCGTCACATCGCCATTTATATATTCTTCTTTCATTTTTTCCCACACCGATACACGCACCTCCTATTCACCACATCACCCACACTCGTCACGTCTTAAATCCCCACAAAAAAAACGCACTCAGCATGTTTTCTGACGCGTGTCATTGATATACACATATATCAAACGTCATCTTCACATGTTAAATACGCTTTTTTTAGCACTCACGAAACCTTATTGCTATGTTTTAAATTGTTATGGTTCTGCTCACGGTACTTAAGTTCATGTCTCCTGTTTCTCTACTACTATTGTACCGCATCTTTATGTGACATTGTGTGCCATCTTTTTCTTTTATCAAGTATCGGTATACCGTTGTTTGTTGGCACGATTAACGCGTCCAGTGCCGCTGTGTGATGTCGCATCACTTGACGTGTACTGTATCCCATTTTATCAGCGATTTTACTGACCGGCATGTTTTCGATATATCGTATTTTCAGTACTTCTCGCCACATTACAAGGGGTAAGTTTTCGATCGCTGTTTCAATCTGTGCACGAATAACATGTTGTGCGTTTATTTTCTCGGCTAAGTTTAGTTGTAGTTCTTCCATTTTTTCTACTGCGCGTACCAGCCCGTTCACTGTCTGGGTTGATTTCGGCATATGTGTCAGGTTTGATGTCATTGCCACGCTTCGGCTTTTCCATCTCGTGATACTTTCTACTATCCGTTCAATCTCGTTATCTGATTCACTATATCTTCTAAGCCACGCTATTTTTTCGTCTCTATTCATTCCCTTCACCTCCCACTTCCCGCTTCCCGCTTTTTTGAAAAAAAGCTTGGCAAAAAACTCAATTAAAAACCCATGCATTTTCAAAAAAAGCTAGATAGAACATATAATAGAGTTACATTAAAACACAAAGCCTGCCCAGTTACCGCGCTGCGCTTCGCTAGCGCTACTGCGTGTGCCGCCGGGCACAAAGCTTGGCAAAAAACTCAATTAAAAACCATACATTTTCAAAAAAAAGCTAGATAAAACATATAATAGAATCATCTGAAAACACAAAACCTACCTAATCACCGCGCCGCGCTTCGCTGGCGCTACTGCGTGCACCGTTAGCTCCATCACAAATATCGGCGCACATGTTTACGCATACCTCACAAAAAACCAAAGCATTTTGTATAAAATGCGTCATTGAAAGTTTTTGCCAAGCTTTTTTCAAAAAGCGTAATAATGTCTTGACCTTAAAAATGTCTTGAGCTAAACCTAAAGCACGTTCAATTCACCAATCGATGGTTTTTATACCTATCAGGTGCCACATAAATCTGATACTCTTTACTCCGCTGATATATCCTACTTCCCAGCGCCTCATCCATATTCAATATCTCATCAATTGAAAACTCGCTTGAAATAATCGTCACGCAATCTTTTTGGTTATACCTTCTGTTCAACAGCTTAAACGCCGCTGCCAAATCCCCAGCCGACGCTGTCCTGTACGCATTTTTCGCACCATACGCATCCCTCGCAACCTTCAAAAAATCATCGATATACAATACATCCGCTTTCGCCCAATCCTCTAACCGCTTCACAAACCCGTCAGCATTCCCCTTAATCGAATCCGCGTGATCACTCCACACCATATACTTCGCCATCCGCCCGGCATGCACCAGGCGATACAATATCGCAGAACACAAATGTGTTTTCCCACACCCCGGCTGCCCACCGATAAAAAACCAATTCCCCGCCGGCTCTTCCGCAAACCTTTCAGCTTTTTCCTTCAGCTCAATCTGCCATTTTTCATACGCTACAAACTTTTCAAACTGCATCTCCTGCAACGCCGTCCCAAGCCCACTATGCTTAAAAATCAACATGTTATCATGTTTTTTCTTACACACGCAATCACGCACCATCGACGGCGTCACAAAATAAAACCGCTTACCGTGACACCACTCGCAATCATCTTCACGCCTAGGATCACACCTTTCGTTATGATACCTCACCTCTTCTTTTTCAGAGTCTGACAGTTGCAGAAAGCGTTGGTCCTTTTCCGGTTGCCACACCATTTTTATCCACCTCCTCATTTTCTTTAATGGCAAAAAGCCCTTGCCAACAATTAAATGTCGATTGCTCCAATATTTGCTTTTGCATCTCTTCGTTTTCCGGCGCCAAACTTTTCAAGCGTTTCAACGCAATAATTTTCGCGTTTTCCGTCAACGGTTTTTTCAGCTTACTCCTCATCTCCACATACCCACGCCACTCGTGGCTTTTTACTATCTTGTCATTTATGACAAGATTTCTATCTTTCTTACCTTCTTTATTTGATGTTGCTTGCGTGTTAGGCGAATGTTGATGCTCTGTCGCTTGCGTGCCGATATCCTGATACTTGTCATACTTACACACGCTCACCATGGTATACTGCGCGCTCGGCTCCAGCTCAATCTCCCCGGTTTTCTTCAGCTTTTTCAGCACGGTACGCACCTGCTGCACCGATAACCCACACTCCTTCGCCAAATTATCCAAGCTAATCACACGCTGCCCACGCTTTATCACCACACCTTGCCATCTCGCCTGCTTGTAGTTTACCGTCAGTAGCAAATGCACAAACACCCTACACGTGTTCACATCACCATACCACTCCCACTGCAGCAGCGACCGATACACCTTCACAAACCCATTTTCCATCACATGCCTAGCCTCTCACCACGTGCCGCCCTCCTTTTCATCTTCACCCCTCGCTTTCCTATTTCAAGCATTTTTCCTCTACACATCGTTATATTCCCTTTCAAACACCACCCACAACTCGTCTGCGTCCACCTTCACAAACCCATTTTCCATCACATGCCTAGCCTCTCACCACGTGCCGCCCTCCTTTTCATCTTCACCCCTCGCTTTCCTATTTCAAGCATTTTTCCTCTACACATCGTTATATTCCCTTTCAAACACCACCCACAACTCGTCTGCGTCCACCTTCGCCTTTTCCGCCTCGGCCTCGCTCGCCGCCTCATACGCCATGTTTTGCGCCTGACACCACCTCTCATACGCACCCTCCACATGCGGCGGCCACCCTTCACTCACCAAGTTTTTATCCCACGCTTTTCTCATACCCACCTCATTTCTCTGCTGCCACTTCCCCTAATAAATGTCGTTTCACGTCACATTCCACCTATACATTATTTATTAAATTTTCTGCTTCACCACCCCTAATTTTATTAATAATTTATTAATTAAACTAATAATATCAACAAATTTTTAATATGTCAATAGATTTTTTCATATATTTTATCAAAAAACTAATATCTATTTACAATTGGTACAATATTAGATACGCTAATAAAAAAGAACAGGTTTGCTCAAAATTCTTTTTGCTAAGCGCTAAACCATCCCTCACCGATTGCTCGAACAGGTGAGCTAAATGTAAGGAGAAAAAATGGAGCGTATGAGATTTGACGCAAAGTCGGCCAACATTCTGCGTCGATTGCGGCAAAACAGCGGCCTCAGCCAGTACGAGCTGTGCCGTATGTTGTCGGTGTCGCAGGGCACTGTGTCCAACTGGGAGCGTGGCGAGCATGACATCGACAACGACTCTCTTTTAAAGTTATCTGAATATTTCGGGGTTTCCACCGACTACATTTTAAAAGGCGAGATGGCACAAAGCAGCCCCCTGCCAAAAATGACAGAGGGTCGCAAGTCTGATTTATTACATCTAGTCGATACTTTTAACGAGACGGAGGCCTCCCTTTTATACGATTTTGCTCAATTACTTTTGCGAACTCGCCTATTGCATCAAGGCTCGGGTCATCCTCCGCAAGACAGTAAATAAGCTGTTTCAGCAGTTCTTTTTTTGACGGTGGTTTTTCGTCCTGCTCTATTTGGGGCTTATTTTTTCCACCCTCGGCCCCAAAATCTTTCTTTATTTCGCCATCGATATCCATTATACATATTAACCTTTCATATTCATTTTTCATATTTGGATATCCTTGATATGATTTCAGCCTTATATTTACATTATACGACATTGTAAGTTAAATAAAAAGAACTTACCAACAATAATTTTTCGACAAAATTCGCCTTTTTTCTCATCAACACACCAGCCATCCGATGCAATCCGAACCTGTGAATTTTTCACCCCACCAAAAAAAGCTCTATAGGCAAGAAAGTGCGGTGCCTTAAGGATGCCACCTTACAAAACGCACTTCCTTGTTATTAGAACTTTTGGCGATATGAAAAATCCACAGAACCTATTTTTAGTAAATTTTGTGCTAGACAAGGCAGACGAGCGCGTAATACTTTTTGTATTGCAAGTGAGGATAACGCAGTATTGCGCATAAATTTACCAAAAATAGGCGGGTTCGGATTACATCGGGTTGGCTACCCATTCAGGAGGACAAAATGAGAGATGGATTTGTGAAAGTTGCCGCTGCTTCGCCAAAGTTGCAGGTGGCCGACATGCAGGGAAATGCCGCCGAGATCATCGCTGCCGCACTACACGACGACTCTATCAAGATTTTGCTCACGCCTCAGCTGAGCATCTCTTCTGCCACATGCGGCGATCTTTACTTCCAGCGCACCCTGCAAGAGGAGTGTATCATCCAGCTTTTTCACATAGTTACGTCATGCGCAGAGCTCGACACCATAATATTTGTCGGCCTACCTCTTCAGCACAAGGGCCGCTTGTACAACTGCACCGCCGCTTTACATCGCGGCAAAGTTTTAGGCATTGTCCCCCAGCAAACCCCTTCGCAGAGATTTTTTTCGGCTGGTTTCGCCGAGTGTCAGCGCCTTGAAAATCCGTTTTTCGCCCAAGAAAACAGCGGTGATATGCCTTATATCGGCGCAAATCTGCTGTTTTCATGCCGCAGTGTCGACGGCCTTGTTATCGCGGCAGAGCACAGCGAAGACCTCGCCGGCTTGATTCCGCCGTCCACATACCACACCGCCGCCGGCGCAAACGTGGTGGTGTGCGTCGGTGCCGACGCCGAGCTTGCCGATAGCGCTCGTCACCGCACCTCCCACCTGATGACCCACAGCAATCGGCTGGCCTGTGCATATTTGTACTCCGGCGCCGGCCGTGGCGAGTCCAGCACAGACTACGTCTACAGCGGCCACAACATCATCGCCGAAAACGGCAAGATACTGGCCTCCACTCGCCTTTTCAGCGACAAGATCGCCGTCAGCGACATAGACCTTCAGCGCATCTCCCACGCAAAACTCGCCAAAACCACCGGCGACATTTTGCAAAATATTACTCATACCACTGTTGAATTTTCACTAAACACAGAGAAGACTGTCCTCACACGATACATCCACACGCATCCATTCATCCCAAAAAATGCACACATTTTGGCGCAACGATGCGAAACCGTGTTGTCCATTCAGGCGGCAGGCTTGCAAAAAAGAATGGAGCATATCGGCACAAAATCGCTGGTCATCGGCCTATCAGGTGGGCTGGACAGCACGCTGGCACTTTTGGTTGCGGTGCGCACTTTTTCAAATGTCGGCTGGCCACTCGAGGGAATATATTGCGTTACTATGCCCGGTTTCGGCACCACGTCCACCACGCTGGGCCACGTAAAAGGCCTGTGCACAGAGCTGGGCCTAAAGCTGCACAACATCGACATCACCTCCACCACACGTGCACATTTCAGCGATATATCGCACAATGAAGAGGAACACACCGCCGTGTATGAAAACGCACAGGCACGAGTGCGCACCTTGACGCTGATGGACCTTGCCAACAAGCACGGCGCGCTGTTTCTCGGCACCGGCGACTTGTCTGAAATGGCGCTTGGCTGGACCACCTTCAACGGAGATCACATCAGCATGTACGGTGTAAATGGAGGGGTACCAAAGACGTTGATACGTCCTATTTTGAGGTACGAGAGCAACATTCGTCCAAACCTTGGCCGAGTGATATCCATGATACTTTCAACGCCCGTTTCGCCCGAGCTACTACCTGCCGAAAACGGCGAGATATCCCAAAAAACCGAGGAGATTCTCGGCTCCTACGACCTGCACGACTTTTTCTTATATTACACGATGAAATGGCATTTTTCGCCACGCAAAATCTTCAGGCTAGCGGTGACGGCGTTCGGATCTGCCTACACAAAACACGAAATACAAAAGTGTATGCGCACATTTTACAGTCGGTTTTTCTCACAGCAGTTCAAGCGCAATTGCAGCGTAGACGCCCCGGCGGTGGGCAGTATCACGCTTTCACCACGCGGTGGTTGGCAGATGCCGTCCGACGCCGTGTCTGACACATGGCTACGTGAAGTGAACGAGCTGGACGTGCCACCGGTACAGGCACCGCCTCAAGCGCCTGCACCAGACCAACAGCAAGCGCACCCAGCACCGCATATGCCACAATCACCGCAGTATTCGCAACCTATAACGGATGCACAACTTGCAAATCATGCGTATCCCGCACAGTACACCTCGCCCACACAGCAAACTCACGCACACCCCACGGTTTCTGCACCGAACACACCGCAAGCGTCGCAAGCACCGCACGCACACCCCACGGTTTCTGCACCGAGC
>CAYIZZ010000117.1:0-6552 GCA_964367945.1 uncultured Oscillospiraceae bacterium
TTACTGCACAAGATGTAAAGACTCTACGTGAGCAAACAGGTTGCGGCATGATGGATTGTAAAGCCGTGCTGGTGGAAGCTGATGGCGATATGGAAAAAGCAGCTGAGCTGCTTCGCGAAAAAGGACTTGCTGCTGCTACTAAAAAAGCTGGTCGTATTGCCAGCGAAGGCATGGTATATGCTGTGGCTGATACTGATAGCGATGTAGGCGCAGTGGTAGAAATAAACAGCGAAACAGACTTTGTTGCCAAAAACGAAGGTTTCCGTCAGTTTGTACAAGATGTTGCCGATGTTGTTTTGAAAAAAGCACCTAAAGACATGGATGCCTTGATGGCTGAAGTGATGAACACCGGAAAAACAGTTGCAGACGAGCTACAAGAAAAAATTCTTGTTATCGGCGAAAACTTGAAAATCCGTCGTTTTGAGCGTTTTGAAGGCAAAAACTGTGCTTATGTGCACGGTGGTGGTTCACACGGCGTATTGGTGCGTTTCGATGTGAGCGACGACATTGCAAGCAAACCGGAATTTGAAACTTATGCAAAAGACGTAGCAATGCACATCACTGTGTTTGCACCTCCGTACATTTGCAACAGCGAAGTACCGGCAGACGTTATCGAAAAAGAAAAAGAAATCCTGAAAACTCAAGCAATGAACGAAGGCAAACCCGAAAACATTGCAGAGAAAATGGTGGCTGGCCGTATCAACAAGTTCTATGAGCAAAACTGCTTGATTGATCAAAAGTTTGTTAAAGACGACAAAATCTCTGTTGGTCAATATCTAAAACAAGCTGAAGAAGCACTTGGCGGTCCCGTAGGCGTTATCGAGTTTGTACGTTTCGAAAAAGGCGAAGGCCTTGAAAAACGTAACGACGACTTCGCTTCCGAAGTAGCCGACATGGTAAAATAATAAGTTCAATTTTATACCCCGTTTTGTAAAAGACGGGGTATTTACTTGCCTTTATCATGTTTTTATGGTAAAGTGTTAAAGTAGAATAGGTTTTGTGGAGGTACTCATGGCAGAAAAAATGTATAAACATAGTGAGCACACAGATAAGCTGTTTAAAGGAATATTAAGTTTAAAAACAACGGAAGAATGTTATTCTTTTTTTGAGGATATTTGCACTATGAAGGAGCTGGCCGACATGGTTCAACGTATGCAGGCGGCTGAAATGTTATTGTCCGGTGCTACATACGAGACCATTGTAAAAGAAGTTGACATCAGCACAGCTACCATCAGTCGAATAAATCGTTGTATTCAATACGGTTCTGGTGGATACAAAACAGTTATTGAACGACTGAAAAATATAGAAGATGAATGATTTTTATGGATAAATTTTAAGTTTATCATCGGTGGTAGGGAATTATTTCCTGCCACTTTTTTTATTTTAAGAAATATGATTTTCGGTTTGAAATTAGGTGGATAATACGCTATAATTATAAATACAGATATATTTGTTCGTGCAAAGTTAAGTGGATGATATAAAGCTTTTTCGGGAAAATGAAAGGTGGATTATATGGCACAGTTTTCAGTTTCGTTAAGCAAGATTGCAAAAACATTGAACATGGATATTACATTTGCACCTCAGGCGCTTGAAAACATCATGATAGAAACAACTGATGTTAATAGGCCCGGACTTTTCCTTAGTGGGTATGGCAAGTACTACGAGCCTAATCGTATTCAGATATTAGGACGTGCTGAGACAGGCTATTTAAACGGTTTATCCGACGAAAAAAGAAAAGATAGTATTCATGAACTGTTCAAAACAAAGCCGCCTACTGTTGTGCTTACACGTGGTAGCGAGCCTATGGCTGAAATTATCGAGTATGCAAAGCAGTATTCCGTACCGGTGCTTACAACAACAGAAGCAACATCAGAGTTTATGAGTGCGCTTATCTCACTACTTAGTGTGGATTTGGCACCTCGTCTTACTCGGCATGGTGTTTTGGTAGAAGTATATGGCGAAGGTATATTGATTTTAGGCGAAAGTGGTGTGGGCAAAAGCGAAACAGCTGTGGAGCTGCTAAAACGTGGGCATCGTCTTATTGCTGATGACGCCGTGGAACTACGTCGTGTTTCCAATCGTACAATTGTAGGGCAGTCGCCTGAAAACATACGTCACTTTGTAGAATTGCGCGGCATAGGCATCATTAACGTAGCGCGTATTTTTGGTGCGGGCGCAGTAAAACCCAGTGAGAAAATTGATCTTGTGGTAGAGCTGGAAGCTTGGGACAAGCATAAAAACTATAACCGTACAGGTATTGAAAACAATACTATGAATATCTTAGGGCTTGATATACCTTTGTTGCTAATTCCTGTGATGCCGGGCCGTAACTTGGCCGTTATTATGGAGATTGCCGCTATAAATAACCGCCAAAAAACCATGGGTTATAATGCGGCTAAAGAGCTTTTGAGCCAGCTGGGTTTAAAAGATGATATTAGTGAAGAAATACATGAGTCTATTGACAAAATTTAAAGGAAACCTTGGTATTATATGAACTTAATAGCAGATATGCACAGTCACACCATTGCCTCCGGTCATGCAGTATCCACCATGGGTGAGATGATTACTCAGGCAAAGCAAATGGGCTATAAAGCCCTTGCCATAACAGACCATACACCCATGATACCGGGCGCTATGGACTGGATATACTTTATCAATTTTTTGAGACAGCCTGATTTAGACACGGATGGATTTTTGATGTTGAAGGGCCTTGAAGCTGATATTCTGGATAAAGAGGGTACCATCGAGATTCCGAATAGGTTTTTACCACAAATTGACTGGCTGATAGTTTCTATACATGACATATTGTTAAGAGATGAACTAAGTTATGAAAGTACCACCGAAATGTGGCAAAAAGTGGCTAAAAACCCTCATGTAGACATGATAGGGCATTCAGAGATGGCAGAATTTTTGTATGATTATGATCTTGTGACAAAAGTTTTCAGTGAGAATAATAAAGTAGTCGAGCTAAATGCAGGCTCGTCTATTGCACGTCCCGGAAACGAAGGTAATCTCAAAAAACTAGCGCTTGCTTGTATGAAAAATGGTACAAAGGTAGCAGTGAACAGCGATGCACACTCCATTTATCAGCTGGATGGAGTAAACGATGTTCTTAGTATGCTAGATGAAATAAATTTTCCGCAAGAACTGGTGATTAACTCGTCCATGGAAAGACTGTGGCAAGAGCTTGTGATACATAAAAAAGATATAGTAAATAGGATAAAGCCACCGTTTTGATTGTTATTGGTTGAATTGATATTGAAAGTTGTTTTATTATAAATTTAAAACAGCTTTCAACATATCAAATGATAAATTTAACATAAGTAAAAGGATATAGAATGTCTATAGCTATAAATTCGCTTATTGACTCATTAAATAAAGAAAAAATAAAATTTTCGCAGATGGAAGATTTGCGGCGGTACACCACGTTTAAAATTGGTGGACCAGCTGCTGTTTTTTGTTTGCCACATACTGTAGAAGAGGTTAAAAAAGCTATATCATTAGCCAAGGAATACAGCGTTCCTTATTGTATTTTAGGCAAAGGATCTAACGTGCTTTTTTCCGATGAGGGATATCACGGCATGATATTGCATACAGGCTCTTTACAGGAACTTGTGATTGAGGGAAATCAAATCACTGTAGGTGCAGGCGTAGATTTAGCAAAATTATGTCTTGCAGCAGCAAAAGAAGGTTTATCCGGCCTTGAATTTGCTTACGGTATTCCCGGCAGTGTAGGTGGAGCTATTTACATGAACGCCGGTGCTTTTGGTGGCGAGATTTGCCAAGTGATAAACCATGTGATTTCACTTAACGATAACCAAAAAGAAATATTTTTACCTATTAAAGAGCTGGACATGGAATATCGCACTTCTATTTTCCAGTCACGGTCTTGGTGTATTTTGTCTGCAAAGCTTACTTTGAAAAAAGCAGACCCGAAAGAAATTATGGAGTCTATGGAATTTTTCATGAACCGTCGTAAAGAAAAACAGCCATGGCAGATGCCCAGCGCCGGCAGTGCATTTAAGCGTCCACCCGGTGCGTTTGCCGCTGCACTTATAGACCAAAGTGGACTGAAAGGATTTCGTGTGGGGGATGCCGCCATAAGCGAAAAACACAGTGGATTTATTGTAAATTACGGCAATGCCACTTGCAAGGATGTTTTACAACTTGCCGATGAGGTGGTACGCATTGTGGCCGAAAAAACAGGATATCGCATGGAAAAAGAAATCCGTGTGATGGACTGTGGCAATATATCTTGGGAGTAAATTATATATGAGTTTTTCACAAACGGTGAAAAAAGAAATAATAAAAAACGATCTTACCCGTCCGTGTTGCGTGTCTGCTGCATGTTATGGCGCAGCATGCTTTGCAAAGCAGTTTGATACAAACGGTGTGGTGATACACACAGAGCAATCATATATAGCAAATCGTATAAAAGCACTTTATGCGGAAGCAGGCATAAAAGGTCAAGTATATGTACGTAAAAGCGCGAAAAACAGCTATGAGTTTTCGGTGAAAGACCCGTTTGAAGCAGAGAAAACCCTTGCGATGTTTTCACACACAGGACAAGAGCCATCTTTGCGGATTAGAGGCGAAAACTTTATTTGCAGTAAATGTTTTTCGTCGTTTTTGTCTGTGGCTTTTTTGTGTAGTGGCGTTATAGGTGATCCAAGCAAGGGATATGTGCTGGAGTTTGTATCTCCGAGATATTCACTAGTAAAAGATTTTTTAAGCTTGATTCAGGAACATGGGTTCACACCCGGTCATGCAACCCGCAAAGGACGTAATGTAGTATATTTTAAAGCTAGCGAGCAGATAGAAGACATGCTGACCACTATGGGTGCGCAAAATGCCGCACTTGAAATAATAAACTTGAAAATATTCAAGGACTTTAGAAATAAAGCTAACAGAATAACTAACTGCGAGACGGCAAATATTGATAAAACAGTGGCGGCCACCCAAAAAATACTTTATGCTATAGAGTTTTTAGAGGAAAACGGCGTACTGGAAACCATGAGCGAGCCACTTCGTCAAGCCGCAAAGTTAAAGCGTGAATATCCGGACTACTCTTTGGCCGAGCTTGCATTACAAAGTGATGCACCGGTAAGTAAAAGTGGGCTAAGTCATAGATACAGAAAACTGGTAGATAAAGCCACCACCCTGAAAGCTACCATGCAGGAAAAACAAACATAAATGTAAAATTTACGTTATAACAATCTTAAAGGTAGGCATATTTATTATGGCAAAAGATTTTGTGCATTTACATTTGCATACTGAATACAGCCTTTTAGACGGTGCATGTCGCATCGATAGATTGATGTCGCGCATAAAAGAATGTGGGCAAAGCTCTGTGGCAATAACCGACCATGGCGTTATGTATGGTTGCGTGGATTTTTTCAAGGCGGCAAAAAAAGAGGGCATACACCCTGTCATTGGGTGCGAGGTATATGTAGCCACCCGTGGACGTCATGACAAAGTAAGCCATATAGATAAAAATCACCATCTTGTACTTTTGTGTAAAGACGAAACAGGATATCAAAACCTTACAAAATTGGTAAGCCTTGGCTTTACCGAAGGTTTTTATTCAAAACCGCGCATAGATAAAGAACTCTTAAAAGCCCACAGTGATGGGCTTATTTGTTTGTCGGCATGCCTAGCCGGTGAAATCCCACAAGCGCTACTTTCGGGTGATTACGAACGCGCCAAAGAAACCGCACTGTGGTATAAAGATGTGTTTGGAAAAGACGACTACTATATAGAAATACAAGACCACGGCTTGGCTGAACAGCGCTCGGTTTTGCCTGGCCTTATAAAGCTGGCTGAGGAAACGGGGATAGGCCTTGTTGCCACTAACGACTCGCATTATCTTCGGCGTGAAGATGCTAAAACACAGGGGATTTTGATTTGCATCCAAACGGGAAAAACCGTGGATGATCCCGACAAGATGGAATTTGAAACAGATGAGTTTTATGTAAAAACAACAGATGAGATGTATGAGCTGTTTTCACAGGTTCCAAGCGCATGTGAAAATACCGCAAAAATAGCTCAGAGGTGCCAGTTTGCATATGAATTCGGCATAACAAAACTTCCGTCATTTTCAGCACCAAACGGTGAAGATAACGAAGAATATTTCCGCCGTCTATGTGAAGAAGGCATGAAAAAACATTACGGTACATCGCCTGATAAAGATGTACGTGAGCGCCTTGAATACGAGATATCCGTGATAAGTAAAATGGGCTACACGAACTACTTTTTAATTGTGGCAGATTTTATTGCCTATGCAAAAAGTAAAGGTATTCCGGTAGGCCCAGGCCGTGGTAGCGGTGCAGGTAGTATTGCCGCTTATTGTATGGGTATCACCGGCATAGACCCACTGAAATACAACTTGTTGTTTGAAAGGTTTTTAAACCCTGAACGCATTTCTATGCCTGATTTTGATATTGATTTTTGCTACGAGCGCCGAGGCGAGGTGATAGACTATGTCATTCGCAAATATGGCGCAGACCATGTGGCGCAGATAATCACGTTTGGTACCATGGCGGCAAGGGCAGC
>CAYIZZ010000118.1:0-6547 GCA_964367945.1 uncultured Oscillospiraceae bacterium
TTTCTTTTATGTTTTGGGTGGCCTCGCCCCATTCGGTCATCACCAAGCGGAAATCGTGTCCTTCCTCCGCCAGGCGCATAGCCGCTCTCAGTGCTTTATCTTCACCTTTCAAGTACACCGAAAGCCCCTCGTCCCATGTGTGACGTGATGGGCAAAAAAACAACGGTATATCCTTTGAAACGCCAAACCTTGCGTCGAATTCATTGTTTTCGTTCGCCTTTTGCATTTTTTCTGCCATACGGCGCACATCAAGGCCATGCAAGGCGAAAATCATCGGTGTTTTGGCAATTTCTGATATATATTTTGCACTGTCGTAACAGTCGGTATTAGTAAGCATCATGGCGTTTGCCCTAGCGTATGCCAGCATCAAAAGCCTTGCTTCTTCGTCATTTTGCACCGGTAAATATCGCAGCGTTCCGTTTTCATATGCGATATACGGCGTATTACCCGCAAGGTAAGGCCAGATAGGATCTGCCGAGTACGCATGAACAAAGTCATATTGCGCAAACAGCTCTTTATACATCACAGCATCACACGCACGATCAGCCAAGATGCTTTCAAATTTTTCGTCCCATTTTGGAAACAGCGTCTTTGCATCCTTGTGAACCCTTGCCATTATCTCGGTGATGCCTTCAAGCGCATACATTTCCTCTTTTTCTTTTTCTGAGATTTTGCCTTGATTCTTTTTGATTTTAAGTGAAAAAAGGCGTGGATTTTTCAAAACAAGGCCTAGCGATACCCTTATCATGTCGCAGATTTTTTCACATTTTGATAAAACAGATCCAAGCTTTGTGCCTGCTTTAAAGGAAAGATAGCGTCGATAACACTCCATCTTTTTCAGTAGTGCATTTGCTTTTTTTGCGTCACCGCGCCGCTTTGCCAAAAGATACTCTACGCCAAATCTTTGCGATGAAGCACAAAACCACTCAGGCCGCTTAAACCCATGCAAGTCCACTTTATGCCATGACGGAAAGTTTTGACTAATAATATCCCCGCTGAAATCAGCGTCATCCCACTCGGGCGATGCCATAATATGATAATATTCCACACTTAAAACATCGCAATCGGCACCTTGTGCATTCAGCATTTTCGCTATATGATATGCGTTGTTGCAGATATTTCCCATGTGCAAAATACGGGGTGCACGCTTATTTTTATCTATAAAATCCTGTATATAACTTTCGACGTTTGTCATTTGTTTACTCCGTCTTTTTGGCACACGTCATAAAGATATTCGTACGCCTCACAGTTTTTCGCCACAATAGCTTTGTGGCTGTGATGTTCCATAATCCAGTCTCTACCATTTTTTGCTGTCTCGGCGCACTTTTGTGGATTCAGCAGGCCTTCTGCGGCAGCTTTTGCTATATCTTCTTCATTCTCTACTGAAAAAACCGACCACATCACAGGAAAAAACCTAAGCATCAGCTCTTCTGAAATGGCTTTATTCACCAGCACGGCATGTCCACTCATAAGTGTTTCTATCCCATTTCCGCCCATCAGCGGCAATAAAAAGTTATCAAACACCAGCCTCGCGTGCTGCAAAAGACGATAGAACTCCTTTTTCGAAAAAGGCTTGTGCCATATAATGGCATCTTCAAGGCTCGGACACTCTTTTTTTATCCACGCCTTAAAAGTGTCTACGTCATTGCCCCATTCCAGCTGTAAAATCTTAAACGGATGTGTTTTTCCATGCTGTGCATACACTTTATCCAGTGCACGATATAAAACGTCATTTGACTTTAAATATGTTCCGTATGCTGAGTCTATGTCTATCCTGGCAGGGCAAAAAAACAGCACTTCACCGTTTTTTATGTATGATATTTCATCTTTTTCTTGCGCTATAGCTTCTTTTTGCTTTTGCAACATTCTTTCAGTATCAAACCCATGCAGGCCACACACTATAGGCGCTTTACTGTGTTTTGTGATATACTCTGCCGATGAATAGCAGTCCACATTAGTTACATACACAGCATTTGCCGCCGCATAACTCAGCAGTAGTAAATACCCTCTTATATTATCTTCATACGGAAAAGTGCGCAGAGTGCCATGCTCCCACGCAACATATTTGGTACCACCCGCAAGATAAGGCCATATCGCCTCGGTGGCGTACCCTTGCACTATGTCGTACAGCTCAAAAAGCGGCTTATACTCCAGTGCTGTTTTAATATAATAATCCACCTCGGTTGTGATGGTAATCTCTCTGTCGGGAAAATATTCTTTTGCGTCTTTTTGCAACTTTTCACGTATTTTGCATGCGTATTCTTTGGTGTATCTTGTGTTTCCATCGCCTCTTAAAAGCACGCCCAAAAGCGCCTCGGCGACAAACGAAAACTTATCTTTCACATTTTTTGCTAAAGAATCATCGCTATGTGGAAGTTTTTCTTGTGATAGCTTTTTGCGCTGGGTTTCCATTTTATGCCACAGTTTTTTTGCTTTGCTATCTTTACCGCTTCGTTTTGCTACAAGATATGCTATAGCGGTTTTTTTAGGCGCTTGAGCAAACCAGTGTGGCCGCACAAATCCATTTAAGTCAATACTGCTCCAGTTTGGACACTGCTGGTTTTTTACCTCGCCCGAAAAATCTGCATCATCCCATTCAGGTGCGCCCATCACATGATAGTAATCAGCACACAGCACATCACAATCAGCGCCTTGTGCATTCAGCATCTTGGCGGTTTGGTATGCGTTGTTTGCAATATTTCCCACATGCAGTATTTTTGGTGCACGCTTATACACTTTTTTGAAATCTGCTATCCACTTTGCGGATGTGTTTGCAGTAAAAGTAGGCATGACGTCTCCTTACAGCGTAAAACTTTTTATCACTTTTTTTCTTCCAGGGCTAGCAGGCGCTTTTTCAGCTCTTCCACCTCTGCATGTAATGCGGCAATCTCATCTTCTGCCACCATTCCAAGACGTGCGCGCAGGCTACTTATCACGTCTGATGCACGCTGATAATAAACACCATCATACGACACACCGTAAATAGTTAAAAATCCATCCCCTGTTGCAACACTAACAGCGCCACTTTGGCGGCATATATCCGTCACCTGTCCGGGTGTAGCAAGGCTTGGCACCGAAAACTTACCCACCGCCACTTGCCATATCACAAGTTTTTTATTCTTATAGTATGTATATGCGCCAAAAAACGGCCTACCCGAAGCACGCACCAGCCGCTCTAAGTCCGAGGAAGTGCGGCGCCAATCTAAGTAACTATCTGCCAAAACGCGAGGATATACCCTTAAAATATCTGCCGGGTTCGTACTTTGTTGTATGGGCGCAATACCTCCGCTTGCAAGGCCTTCTGCCGCTTGTATGTATAGCATCGGCATTCCGGCTTCCAGTGCGTCATACACCTCGCCCACGGTGGTTTGCGCAGATAGCGGGATATTACCCTTCAGTATAATATCGCCACTGTCCAGCTCGCCCGGAGCCATTTTATGTATGGTCAAGCTAACATGATCTTCCCCGTTTATTATTGCCCAGTTTGGGCAGGCGTTGCCGCGATATCTCGGCAAGTCACCGGGATGCGCATTTAATATCCCAAGCGGAAAAAGCGATATTATATCCTCACCCAAAATATACGGCCAGTTCATTGAAATACCTATATCCGCCTTGCAGTTTATTATAGCTTCTTTATGCTGGTCAATATGTGCGCCTTGCAAAAAAACAGCGCCTAAACTTTCAGCCAAAGCTTTAAAGTCCTCAGCCTTCACTGTGTATTCCGGTGCCTCTTTGCACGTAGCAACAAGGACAACCTCGTGTCCTCTTTGTGCAAACATCTGGGCTGTTTTATATAAAAGCTGGGTACGCCCTATTATAGCAACTCGCATATCACTCACCTCAATAATCTATTTCTATTAGTCAGGGTATATATCCTTTAAAAGACCAAAAGTATATTCTCTTTCTTTTGCACCTTTTATCAAGTTATATAAAAAGTCCCTATCGCCGGGTACGGTTTTGTTTTGTATCTCACGTAGTTTTTCGGGGTTATGAAAATATGGACGTGCTTTTTCATATCTCACCATTGTGTCTGTGTTTAAATACAAATGTATTGGATGAAAATCAAACACTTTCAGGCACGAATTATCCAAAAATGGGGCCACATCCCAGCCGTCCCAATACTTGCGCTCCATCTCGGCGCAATGAATGTCGTCTTCCCAAAAATACGGCACACGCAATATCCCAGTCCAGTGATAAAACGCACGCAAATTCATTCCACTTTTCAATGTGATAAGCTGGTTCGACTCCCGCAAAAATCCCATATCCGTCATCAAATCAAGCAATCTCGTGCTTTGTACCAGCCCATGACTGCGCACAGTGGTGGCTTCCGGCAGTAAATCTCTGTACTCTTGCAAGATTTTTTTTGCATAATCTTGAAACAGCGAAACGTCACTGTTGCCAAGCTGCAACGGGATAAAATTAGGATGTGCGCCCAGTTCTATGTTCGGATTTGCCCGCATTCTTGCCAAAAGAGGTGTGTCGTGTGTGACAAAAATAGTAGCCGGTACTTTTTCTTTTTCAAGAATATCCAGCATATGGGTAATCACTTCATCATGTGCCCAATCCACATCAAAAGTCAAATATATTGTTTGCCTGGTAGATTTCATGTATTGTCCTTTCGCATAACAGTGGTGAAAAACATAGAAAAATTTGCTATAATGAAGACTGTGAATTAAAAACAAGGGGCGCTTTATGGAAAAAACTTACGAAAACAGACCTTTTTTTGGTATTGTAATGCCTGTTTACAATACCGGCAGCTTCTTGCGCCTTGCTGTAAGCAGCATCCTTTGCCAGTCTTTTTCCGACTTTGAGCTTCTTTTGATAAACGACGGAAGCACCGACGACAGCGGCAAAATTTGCGATGAGTTTGCACTGGCAGACACTCGCGTTCGTGTGCTTCACCGTCAAAACAGCGGTGTGGTTGCCTCCACCAACGTTGGCCTTGAGCAAGTATGTGCCGAGTATGCTTATTTCGTCGACCATGACGACATTTTGGCCGAAAACGCACTGCAAACAATGCATGATGCTATACAGTCACAAAGCGAGCTACCTGACGTGCTGGTATGCAACTTTCAATACTTAAAAGACGATACGGTTTCGTCCAGTGGCATTACTCTACCCAAAGGGCCCGTGCCTGCAAGTCTTGACAAGCGCCGAGATTACTTTTACGATAAAATGTTTTTTGCGCCTTTATCCATGGTTCTTGCACTTTGGACAAAAGCTATGCGAGTAGACTTTTTACGGTCTTTCAACATCTTGGGAGATGCACGCTATATAAGCGCAGTAGACGGCGACATCACCATAAAACTTATAAACGCAACTTCAAAGTTTGCTTTTTGTGATGTGCCTATTTATCAGTGGCGAGTGGACGAGCGCCCGACATTATCCCGTACATCATCGCCAAAAGTGATAAAAGCTCGCCTCCAGTGGTTCCGGCATGTATTTTGTCTTTCTTTCCAAAAAGGTCTCTCAAAAAAGACACGTATAAAGATGCGTACTTTTGCCCTTTCAGAAGAAAAAATACAGCTGGATCAAATGAAATCATCAGCTATGCCACATTTTTTTTGGTATAATCTAAGCTACACTTTTCGCAGGCCGTTTGGGCCTATGCCTTGGTATCTCACCAGCGGCTGGTATTGGCGTATTGTATATCCCTTAGGCGCTGTGTTTGGCCACAAACGCGTTCAGGACTTCTTTGCGGGATTTCGTAAAACTCCGCCGCCTGAAAATCCCAACTCAACACAATAACAAGTGCTTATATTCGGCTAGTCATCTACCGTAGCGTCTGCCAAGCGAACACTGTTCCAGCTGCGGTCAAACCACGTAGTGGGATTGTCCCATCCGCTCACTTTAAAATATGTACGATCAGTAATATTTTGCGGCGACTCGTATGTTTGTGCTTTCAAGTCCTCGTTACAGTATATTTCAACAACAAAAAAATAATCTCCCGGCACAATATTGGTGGTATCCAGCGAGAAGTTTGTCTCGTTGAGTCCGCCAATATTTTTTGCCTTGAATGGCTGCGAGACACAAATTCCCACTATGCCTGCATTAAAACTATTACGCACAGAAATGCGCATTCTATAATCGGTAGGTATGCCCTCTTCCTTCCATGTAAGGCAAAAACCTATCTTTTCACCCGAGCGGCACACAGCATCGCCGCCACCCTGTACTGCCATGGCAACACATTTAACAAGGTGTCCGCTTTTTGTAGGCTCGGTAACGGTATTTTGCACAATAGGGAATTTCGACTCAAATACGATATTTTCTTTTTCTATCCAGTTTCCCAGCCCATTTAGGTACGAGGAAATAGCTTTGTCCACCGGTGCATCCAGCACCATACGGCCCCTATCCAAAACAATACCGCGTGTGCAAAGCCTGCGCACTGTATCCATGTTATGACTCACAGAAATCACAGTACGTGCTTCACTTTTCACAATCTGATTCATTTTTTGGATACACTTTGCCTGAAAGCGCACATCACCAACCGCTAGCACCTCGTCCACAATCAATATGTCGCTGTTCAAATGCGAAGATACCGCAAACG
>CAYIZZ010000119.1:0-6528 GCA_964367945.1 uncultured Oscillospiraceae bacterium
TTAGTCGAGGGCGAAAAGGTTGTAGAATACACCATCCAGTCCATTTTGCAAATGATTTGCACCCAGTTTTCCTTTGCTAAGGCCTATATCACCCAGTTCAACTATGAGGAATCCGGCGTAAAATGCATCTATAATCGAATCAGCTCAGACACAAGTGCAGTACAAAAAATCGTCGATTTGTCTTTCCTTGACATCACTCAGCTCTACAGTGAGTTTGAAGGCACAAATTTATTTATCTCGCCTGCCGGCGCACATCAGCACAATTTTTCTTTCGAGCAATCAAACGACGCCACCATCTGTGTGTTTGCGCTTAAAAACAAAAAAACACTGATAGGATACATCGCCTACGAAAAAGTCATAGAAGAAAACGAGCTGAACCCGAAAGTGGTCAAGAACATTGTTGATGTTTCCCAGCAGCTTTCCACCGTTGTCATCAATCAGTTTTTGATGGACAACATGCGCTCAGCACGAGACAACACCAAAGAAATTCTGAACAACATCAGTGATGAAATTTACGTCACTCGCCCTGATATCAGCCGACCCATCTTTATAAACACTGCCGCCAAAAATTCCGACATTAAAATTCACGGCAAAGATTGCTTTGCTCCGGCGACAATGTGTGAAAATTGCATTCTGATAAACGCCATCAAGAATGATGGATACTACGAGGAAGACCACCTCTCCTGCAAGGAAATCAACTGGTCTAACGGCACAAAAGCATATATGATACACAAAAGAAATTGCTGATAAAACGATTACTTAGATAGTGTTAGCGCTATCTAAACACGAGGTATATTATGAGACGATCTGACCGAGAGATCAAAGATATAGAAAAAATCCACGATGTTATGCAGTCTTGCACCACTTGTCGGCTTGGGTTTTACGACGATGGCGAGGTTTACATTGTTCCTCTTAACTTTGGCATTGTGCGCTTTGGCGATGAAACCACCTTGTATTTCCACAGCGCTAAAGAGGGCCGTAAAATCACACTGATACAAAAAAATCCCACCGTCGGCTTTGAGATGGACACAAACTTTCTGCTAAAAAGTGGGGATGTGGCGTGCGAATACACTGCCCAGTTTGAAAGCATTATCGGCACCGGCGACATCTCGTTTGTAAGTGATTTTGCCGAAAAAGAAAAGGCTCTTTGCTCCATAATGCACCACCATACCGGCAAGAATGACTGGACCTTTCCAAAAAAAGAAGTGGACGCCGTTTGCATATTTAAAGTGGTGATAAAAACCATGTCGTGTAAAATCCACGAGTAAAAACATCGACTTATAGGCATATTTAAAGCACTATACCAAACTAGGCATAGTGCTTTTTTGTTGTGTATTTATATCAAAAGTTATCATCCCAAAAATATGGGTGCCAGCATACTAATGGTCACCAAAGCTACCAGCAGCCCTGCCAAAACTTTCTGCCATATTTTTTTATCTTTCAAGAAACTCACTCCTATCTTCACTGCTTTTCGACTTTCAAATTATATAAACCTAGATATTTCTTCTATGCTATGTCTGTTTGGCGCTTTGGGTGATTCCTGCGGATATCCACACACAATCACCGCCGCCACTGTTTCGTCTTGTGGCAAGTTTATCATATCTGCAATCGCCTGCTGGTCAATCACCCCAAAAATACAACTTCCCACACCTTTGGCAAACGCCGCCAGGCAAAATGTCTGGCACGCTATCCCGGCATCAAATGCTTCCCACATTTTTGCGCCATCTTCTGTTGTATCTTGGCCTTTCAGGTTTCCGCTTTTTCCTTTTACATAGCTTAAAACCACTACGGTGTGTGCATTTTCCAATGTGTTTTGATTATACACAAAGCCTTTCACACCATTTTGTGAAATGTCTTTTATCACATCCTGCGCATTCACCACAGTATACCGTGCTATTTGTGTGTTTGCCCACGACGGCGCAAATCTTGAAACCTCGATGATTTCTTCCATCAGCTTTCTGTCCACGCTTTTTGGCTCAAAATTTCTAATGCTTCTACGGTTTTTCAGTACTTGTATCGCATCCATGTCTTTGCCTCCTTTAAACAGCATATCGGCTGTCTATCACCCAGCCTGCAGTATCATCCAGTCGGTAAACAGCGCCCTCATCTTGCCCCACGGCATATCTTGCCAGCACTATTTTTTCGACTTCAGCATCTTCTTCATCTTCGACATCTTCGACATCTTCGGTATCTTCAGCGTCTTCGACATCCGGCGCACCAACCACTGCGCCATACCTAGCAAACACATAACACACTTCGTCGTTTATAGTCTGCGCCTCTTCAGCTATCAGCTCTTCATTTTCCGGCACTGCATACCTAAACGCCACGCTGGCCTGTGCTGTTTCTTCGCTTACGCGTGGCCCACCGCTCAACCAGGGACTGCCGGGCGAGCCGTTTTCAATATCACGGTGCACCTCGTCCATGCCGGGGAAAAATTTCGCAATTTCTTCTTCTTTTATGTGCAGGCCGTCGTAAAAATCTGTGTCAAAATTGCCTGTAACATACGGATTATAGCTACCATACAGCGGAATATTCATCTCTTTGGCAAGCTCTGTGTACCATGGCTCCATCATGAAAAATCCGGGATATAGGCCCTCGTTTTCCACTGCATATTCATACACCAGCGAATGATACGGCATAAGCATAAACACAACATTCACGCCACTATCTTGCACATGCTGAATAAACAGCCTAAACAACTCTTGCAGGTTTTCGTCCGGCGCCATAAAGCCGTCCATATTCAAAAAAGTGCCGGCCTCGGTGCGTGCACGATGTTCCACTGTCAGCGCATCTACTTCACGATACTCCACAGGATAAATCACCGTTCCATCAGGTTTTTTCACCTGAGCACTTTGATCATACACATCGCCTTCAACATACGGCGGCGGCACTACTTCTGCCCCACCACTTATTAAATATGCCACGCTTTCCTGAAAACTAGTTGGATCAATCAAGTCTGCCATGCTGGCATTTGAAGCCATCTCCGGCACATAGTCTGTGTCTTGACCCAGCTGCAAGGTGATAAATTCTTTGAAAAGTTCAGGGTCGCTTTGTCTGTGCAGTTTTGTCGGATCAGCGTTCAAAATCCATGGGTCCAAAGCAAATATAATATTTTCCGGCAGCATGTCTGCCTTTTCAAACTGGTAATAAATATTCATTATATCGCGATAATCTGCACCCGATACGCCACAGTTGTAAAAACTATCCACCCCTGCTATCTCTTTTGAAAGTTGCATCACACGCGAGGAACCAATGGCCACAGTGTCCACAGGCTCTTCCATGTTTTCGATCAGTAGCGACAGCACCAGCCGCTCGTCCATCGTGTCCACACCCAGCATATGCTCGCCGGCAAATAGCTCTAGCGCCGTGTCGCGTTCATATTGCAACGTCGCATACTCCACCTGCTCGAAGGTGGTGTAGTTTATCCACATCACAAAAAGTGGCACCGGCAAAATCAGCAATGCCCGAAGCGCTATTTTCCCAAAAAGCTTTAAATATTTCGCTACTTTGCCTTCTTCTTTTTCGCCATTCATGCTCGGCCACCTCCTTTTCGTGTGTTTATATTTTAAATGTACATGTAAATTATTGTATTATCGATGAAATTCCCAAGTAGTAACAAAGCCGCTATCAGTGCATAATACATCGGCCACCTCACAAAAACAGGCAAGGTTCTGGCCCATGCGCTCACTGTTCCTTCTTTTGTTTTCGCGCCGCGCCACTCTGCCAGCTCCACGGCTACCACGCCCACTGCGGCCACCAGCACCGATTTCATGCCCAGTCCGGCCGATTCTGCCGCTGCAAAAACACCGCCACTCAGCACTGTGTCCCATCCGGTAGAAAATCTCATCACCCAGCCGGATATCGGCTCCTCAAAATACCCCGCAATAAAGAACACCAGCGGCACGCAAAAGAAAATATATGTCCAAAACGGCCTCATCGCATTTCGTACTTTAACCAGTGATTCTGGCAGCTTGTCTGCTACACTTTGACGTTTTTTGTCGCTTAAACGTGACATTATCATGACAACAGCAATGCCCACGCCCCACATCAGATAATCCGGTGATATGCCGTGCCACGCAGAAAACAGCACCATCAGCACTAGCGCACTCACCGCAAACACCACTTCACGAGCCACCAAAGATGCCTTTGCCACACGTGGGCTTTGCAAAATAGGCATCATCACATTATCACGCAATAGCATGACCAGCGAGCGGTACCACCGTGTCCAAAGCATTGTGGAAGACTTCGCCGCAAAAGGTCTGGCGAAGTTTTCCGCTACGGTAAAGCCCAGCATCGCCGATGCGCCGATGGCCACATCACATGCCCCCGAAAAGTTGTACGTCAGCTGCCACGCAAACACCAGCACCGCCAAAACCAAAATCGGTCCCTGGATTAGTGTTGGCGAAGAAAACACCTCTAATGTAAACGGCGAAAGAGCACCCGATACCACGAATATTTTGCCTAGGCCCCATAATATGCGAAAAAATCCACCTGCTACGTTTTGATAGTCAAACGGCTTTGGCTCTTTCAGCATGGGTAAAAAATCCGCCCCACGGTTTATCGGCCCCTGAATCAGCGTTGGCAAAAACGAGACAAAAGCCGCATACCTAAGTATGTTTTTCTCGGCAGGTATTTTCTTTCTATACACGTCTGCCACATACCCCACCGCCGTCATCGAATAAAACACAAGGCCCAGCGGCACCATCACCTGCGCACCTATAATCTCCGGTGTTCCGTTGTTTTCCGCCATCATCGGTGGCACATACATCTCCATACGTTCCAGTATTCCGCTGTATTTACACACTGAAAACACGCCTAAAATCCCCAATATTGCTACACACAAAAAAAGCCTTCTCACCCATTTAGCCGATGCAGTATCCACCACACGTGCACACACATAGCTAAAACAAGCGACAAAGCCCAATAGACAAAACACAGGTATCCACATCGGTATAAGCTGTGGCATGCCCATGTTTACAATAACTGTAGGTGTTTGTATTATTTGCCCGTAAAACAAAAAGAAATATCCGCCCAGGCTAAGCACCAGCGCGCCTATGTACCTAAAGCGCAATGGGATGAAGTAATATCCTGCATACAAAGCACAAGCGGCCACTAAAAATATCGCAATTTCCCATGCCATGTGCTTCATCTCCTTTGTTCATTACTTCCGACGCTTATTTTTCGTCTGTTTCTTTCTTAGTTTTTTCTTCCAGCTTACGGATACGTTCTTCCAAAAACGCCTGATTTTGTATCAGCGCTTTAATCTTCGCCGAAAAGCCTGTCGCAATAACAGATAGGCTTAACAACAGCAGTAAAATAAACGCAAGTACAATCAAAAACACCACATTTACCGGCATTTCCACGTTGATAATATCACTGATTACCGCCACAAGTGTGGGCACAAAAGCAAAAACCGCCAAAACTACCGCCGCCGCAAGCCATATGATGGAATACTGCACATTCAGCTTTTTCTTTTTCAGCAGCACAAATATGATGATAAAAAACAGTACTACGCCTATCATCATTGTCAGCCGCAACTGCCAAGGAATGTTTAGCATATCACACATCCCCCTTTTTCTTTTTTGTCAAAATCAGCCTATACACCACCAGCGACAAGCTAACTTTCAGCATGAAATATACTCCACGCCATGCGTTTATCGAGGACACTCCGCCTTGGCGTTCTTCCATCACCACAGGCACCTCACCCACACGATATCCGCATGTTACCGCGCTGATGATAGCCTCGGGCTCGGGATAATCTTGGGCATAATTTTTAGAGTAAAACTTTGTCAGCTGGCGATTACACACACGCAGGCCACTGGTAGCGTCTGTCATTTTCACGCCGCTTAAAATACGAATCAAGCCACACAACACACGTATCCCAAACCGCCTAAGCGCACCCGACTGAAAGCCTTCTTTTGTGATAAATCTGCTGCCCACACACATGTCCAACTCGCCATTTACCACAGGTGCAATAACATCCTTCAAATATTTTGGGTCGTGCTGTCCGTCGCCATCCATCTGCACTGTGATATCATACCCATGCTCCACAGCATACAAATATCCACTTTGCACTCCACCACCAATACCTAAATTCACCGGCAACGTAATATGGTTATATCCACCGTTTATCAGTATGTTTCGACTATTATCACTTGACGCGTCATTCACTATCAGATAATCCACATCAGGACACGCCTCTTTTAGACGCTGAACAACACCTTCTATAGATTCTTCTTCGTTGTAACACGGTATAATCACTAGGGTTTTCATAAACTTCCTCGCAACATATATTTACGCGCTTTTGCTAGACTATGTCTGCCGGTCCTGCTGGGTTTTTTCGTCTTCCGTTTCAGCCATTTCTGCTGTTTCAGCCATTTCTGCCATTTCCGGTTCTTCGGCTTCTTCTGTTTCTTCTGTTTTTTCGGCTTCTTCTACTTCTTCAGCCTCTTCAGCCTCTTCAGCCTCTTCAGCTTCTTCGGCTTCTTCGGCTTCTTCTATTTCTTCAGTTTCTTCAGCTTCTTCAGC
>CAYIZZ010000120.1:0-6371 GCA_964367945.1 uncultured Oscillospiraceae bacterium
GATAGCTCATGGTGACAAGGGCATACCATGCCACAAAGCCTAAAGAAGACAAAACCCCAAACGTGATACAGCGTTTGATATTGGCAGCGAGTGGCCATAAAAATATGGAAAAAGCAAGCAAAAGGCATACCATAATGAAAATTGTAAAACCGCTACCCAGCATGTTTCCGGGCGCTGTAAAGAAAAAGCGGACCATGGTGGTGGTGATGGTGGTGAAAAACTCGCTTTTTTCGGGGCTTAAAAGGTCGTTGATAAAAGCAAATGGCATGCTTGTCATGCTCATGGTGGCAGTACTGCCGGCGGTGTCCAGGATGATTGCGTTGGGTGCAAAGTTCAGATAAATTCCCCATCCACCAAACGCTATGCTGATGCACCCTAGTGAAAATGCAAAATATAAAAACGCATTTTTCACAACAGTTTTATAAGTCGATTTTTTTGGTGTTTCCATGAAAAAGGCGTCGACAAAAAATAAAACTGAGGCAACCAGCGCCAAGGCAAAGCCGGTTTCTTTTGTCAAAGTGAGCAAAACCAGCGAAATTCCAAGCGGCAGAAGTGTTTGCCATGTTTTTTTGTGAACGGAAAACCACACAGCCAACGCACTGGCAAAAGCAAAGCCAAGTGGAATATCACCCAAGGTGTCGAGATATGCCTGGGATATTTTGGTGGCGTTTTGATAGTGGTAAAAAACAAAAGGTGTGAGTAGTAAAATGAGCATAACAGGGAATGCGGCATTGTTATGCTTTTTGGATGTAAATGGTGCAAGCGCCGCCGACATCATGGCAAGTAAAAGTAAGTTTATGCCTACATATGTTTGCCATTCACGGAACTCTGTGCCGAAGAATTGGAAAAGGTACCCCGGAATTATAGCGGCGGGCTTTTGTGTGGCGGTCCACGGCCAGCCTACCGGAGCAGTGACGTAAAATTCATCGTTTAGCTTCATTAGTTTTGAGGCGGTACCCCATAAGCTAAACTCGTCCCATCCGGTGAACATTGGCTGTTTTATCCATAAAAGTATCATGAAAAGAATGCCTGCTAAAACAAAAAACCAAAACCCGAAGCTCAAAGGAGGAAGAGTGGTTTTTTTGATTATGATGCGATAAAAAAGCCATATAGCAGAAAGTGCGGCCAAGATAAAAAATATCCATCCACCCAGCCGCAACAAGCCAAAACATCCAAACAAACCCACCAGTATCACGCCGCCACCTAAAGCACACAGTGGAGCAAAAGATGGATTTACTTTCTTTTGTACAAAAAATAGTGCTAAAACCAAAATAGCGGCAAAGGTGATAAGAATCCTGGCATCAGTCATTTATCATCACCTGCTTTTTTCTTATTTTTACGAAACACAAAGAAAGAACGACCGCTTTGACGCATAGCAACAATAGCACAGCTAAGCAAAGCAGGTATGGTGAAAAGCGAAATGGCCTCGCCGGCAGTGGGAATGAAAAACATGTAAAACGGACGCTTTGTGTTTATGGTGATGCTATGGACAGTGACAACATTGCCCGCCTGCGTGCCGGGGTCTATGCGTAAAGACTGGCCACCGGTGGCAGGTAGATAAAATATCGAGTTTTCATCATCGCTTGGATATGCCATGGCGCGCACGCTGTAGTCTTGACCTACAGGCGCCCAAAACGCATTAACCACCTGTGGTGGCAGGCTGTATGAGGCTGAAAATATGAGTGTTTCGGTGGCAATAGAAGCATCGTTTAACATCATGCGTGGGTCGCTACCGTAGCAATAAAGGGTGTTTTCGCCTGTTATCTCAATGTCATAAAGCGTGAAATCAGATATACTGAGGTGCTTCTCTTGTAAGATACCGTTTGAGTAGTATATCCGATTCAAGGCAAACTGACCAAGATGCACCAGCAAAAATAAAAGTAAAGCTATCATATATATAAATAAAGTGACAGCAACACCCATATGGTTTCGGAAAAGCTTTTTCAAAAGTGGTAGTCTCCTTGCGTGATAGTTGTTATCCTTGCATTACTAAAGTGAAAAGTCCGCTATCGCTGAGATGGTACAAAGCGGGTCCATCGCCATTATAGTCTTGCAGGCTATTTTCAAAAAGATCGCTGTAATGTGTGATGAAAATGTCATCTAGGCTGTCGATCAAAATATAGTCACAGTTGTTTTCATCAATATATTGCTGTATGTCTTCCAAAGTTATGCCGTATTCTCCGATAACAGAGGGTGGTGCAATATTACCGCCACCTGTGATGCTATATTCTAAAACAGTGGGTAAAAGATGATAGTGCCAGCGCATATATTGGCTACCGTCACCGTTTTGGCTGACGAAAAACACATTGCTTTTGGGTTCTATAGCGGCGGCGTATTTTGCTGCAGTAGCTTGCTCGTTTATTTCGGTAGCATAGACACTGCTGGGGTAGTCTAGCACAGAGTATCCACTGCGTACGAATGTGTTTGTGCGCAGTAGCATGAAAATGGTGATGCAAAGAAATAGTCCGGTTCCGATTTTTCGCATAGTGCGTGTGGCATACTTTGCCGAGAGTGCAAGAAACAGCAAGCCCAGCATCATCATGCCAACAGTAAATGTGCCGGTATATCGTGCGTAATCAAATATTCCATCGTCTCTTGTATGGCTAAAGTAAGCATAGACCACAAGTAGCATGAAATGAAAAGCTAAAAATCCGCCTAAAAGTAGTGTGCCGCTTAACATCACTCTAAGGCGAAAACGACGTTTTTTATAGCAAACAGCGGCCAACACAAAAAGTGCGACTATAAAAAGTAAAGTGGCAAGGCCGGTGCCTATCATGCTGACATTGTAAACTCCGCCTCGGCCGGTGAAGCTGGAGATAAGCTCGTTTACAACACGGTAAAAGTTGTCGCTTTTTGGAAGGATGCCCAGTAGCTCCTGCACAGCTACAGATAAAGCATTAGACAAAGGCTCGTTTGTCTGGTTTCCACCATAAAATGGGTTTTGTGCCACAGCGGCGGCAGTGTGGTTTTGCCATGATAAATAAGTAAGTGTAGGGGCTAAAAAATAAATTGCAGAAAAAATCAGGCCCAAAAACAGATGCCGATGTTTTTGTTTTGGTGAAAATGAAAAATATTTAGTCTTAAAATCGGGGTAATGTCTTGAAGAAAAAAACAAGGTATCTGCCGCCATCACACCTGCCGCTACCAGCGCAACAGGAAAGACGTTGTCCTTTGTCAAAGCCAGCGCACATAAAGGCAAAAGCACTGCCCATCGGCATGGTTTGCGAGTGTGCACAGAGGCAAAATACATTGCTAAAACACCGCCAAACAGCATGCCTGCAGGCAAATCTGCATAAGAAGATAGCCACGTGGTGTGAAAATAAACGGTGTGATAAGGCACGGTGAAGAAAAACGGAACCAGCATGCCGGCTATCATAAGTGGGATAGCAATGTTCCATCTGCGGCGGCTAAAAGGCGCTAAAAGCGCTGAAACACAGGAAATCATGAGTATGCCATATCCCCAGTAAACTGCCCATGGCTGAAAAGATGGCGCAAAAAACTGAACAAACCAACCCAAAACAGGCAAGCCCGGAAACTGAGTGGATGTCCAGCGAAAACCCACCTCGCCACTGACGTTGGCCCATGTGTACATCTCACCGGTTTGTTTCATTAGTTTTGGGGCAACACCCCAAAAGACAAACTCGTCCCATTCGCTTAGTAGTGGCTGACGAATACCAAGATAAATCAGCAATAAAATAGAAAGCCCTGCAAACATTAAAAAACCAAAAGAGGTCATTTTAAGTAAAAGGGCTTTCCCGCCACGTTTCAAAAAAGCGAATATGGCAAGCGAAAAACATAAAATATAAAATACCCACACAGATAAAGTGAGCACACCCATAATGCCGGCGATAGAAAAATATATCATCACAGACGATATGGCTAAAAGTGGGGAAAACGCACTGCTGACACCACGTAGCGAAGTGAAAAAAAGGCAAAGAGCGCATAAGGCGATAAAACTGATACAAACACTCAGCATAAATAGTGCGCTCCTTTCAGGAAAGTATTAAGATGGATCTTTACCGGAGAAAGAATTTTTCCACTTGGTATCAAAACGTCGACGCTGTAATAACGGCGAGACGATTGAATATGCTTCAAGTAAAACAGCCCAAGCAAGGATGGGGCCTATCAGTAAAAGTGCTATTTCTAAAGCATCGGGTACAAAATAGCTTATAGCAGAAACTTTAGGGTTCAATATCATGGACTCTACCTTCCAATGTACCCCTGCAAGGCTGGCAGGATCAAAACGTAAAGAGTAAATATTTTTGCCGTGTAAGTCAAATACCCAGCTGTTATCATCGGATTTCTGCGCCCAAATTTTGTGTTCTTCGCTGAAAGAGGCATGGGGCGTTTCGGTGTAATACACAGCCATCTCGCCACTGCCGCGACCCACAAGATTGCCACTAAAAACAAACTGATTTACTATTTGTCCGTCTGGAAAATAAAAAATCAGTTGCGGGTCAGGGTCGGTGGTGATAAACCACGGGTCTTCATCGAATTCTTCAGCGCTTGCGGGCGCAAGCAGACCATATTGATCACCGGAATCATAAAAATGTAGTGTTTGTGTGGTAAGGGTACCGTTTTGTGAACGTAAAATGTCTCTTGAAAGAATCCAGCCGCAGCATAAGATCCATATAACGGCGGCGGAAATAAAACAAATCAGCAATAAATATCGGGCGTGCATTTGTTTTTTCATCATGAAGCACCTCCCGAAGTGTTTACACTTTCCTGAGGAACAAAACTGCACATCTCACCGTCCCACTGAACACTATAGTAGTGGTGGCCGATAGCATTTGGGTCGGTGGCACTCCAGCCGTCTAGGCCGTCAGAAAACATGAAAGAAAAGTCTGAAAGGAAATAATCGTCTACAGAATCTATTAAAATATGAGTGACATTTTCTTGTTTTAAAAATGCAGCAAAATCTTCAGGATTGGTGCTGACGCCCTCTGCCGCTAGGGCTGAAGTGGCATTGCCGTGTAAAATGGGGTCGCCTTCCTCGTCGGTTATGACGGCGCCTGACATATCGGTGAGGTAGCCACCGTACAAAAGACTGCGCACGGCGGCAAGTTCGTACCCAAACATATAAAACCTGCTGCCATCGTCGCCTTGGCTGACGATATACACAGTGTCTTTGGGCATAACACCTTGGTCTATGGCAGCATTTACCGTGGCCTGCACAGATAAACGCTCGTTGTATTGCGAAGCAGAAACCCTTAAGAAGTTTGCCTGCCAATTAAAGGGAATGATGGCTATCAGCACAAGGCATAGCGACACTAAGCTACAGAATACTTGCCCGGTGCGTGAGCGGTAAAAGCTGGCCCTTGGGTGTGTGGCAGAGCACGCCAAAATAGTGAGAGATCCCATAAGCCACGCTATCCAAAAAGGAGATATATATCTAGTGTAGTCTTTTAAAATTAAAGCTTCCTGAGGCTGGAAAATAAGGCCATATGTGAAGATGTTGAAAATATAAAAAGCTACAAAAAATAAAGACATACCAAGAGTGAAAACAACTACTTTGTGTTGCTGTTTTCGAGTGGGTGCAAACACAAACGCAAGAACCGAGATAAACAAAATGATGCACAAAACTACCATGCCGGAGCCTACAACCGAAACAGGATGAGTGAAAAGTGCGGTTATCATTTTTTCAAGTACAATAGAAAACTGGTCACTGCGATTAATGCCAAACAGCATTTGTGTGCCTGTGATAAGTAGGCCTACAGGGCTTAAGGTGTTGCCTTGTGAGCCGAAATTTAGGCGGTCTGTGGCAGTGGCAAGGCTGAAGTGCCAAGACCATAATAAATATATTGAAAATATGACAATAGTGCCTAAGATGAAAAAGACGAGCACTACCCATGATTTCTGCAAGCGGCCAATGGACAGCTCTTGTCTATGGCAGAAAAACAAATCAAGGCATACTACTGCCAGTGCAATCAAAGCAAAGGCAAATCCCATATCTTTCATCAGGGTTAAAGCGGCTATAATTACAAGAAAAGATAAAAGCGTGGATGGGGTTTTGTTTTTTTGGACAAGATAAAAACATAGGGAACCGCCAAAAACCATGGCTAAAGGTAAATCTGCCATGCAGATAAAATATGTCCATTGCATTTGACCGACAGCGGTAGATAGAGGAAAAAATAGCGGAATACAGAAAAGAGCTAAAAGCATTAAAACCGAGGCGCTTTTGTTTTTGTGCCATAAAGCGGCCGGAATAGCCATGCATGCTAAGTAAAGCACCATATATCCTGCAATGTATGCAGCATCGGAAAACGAGCCGAAAAACTGAAGCATGTATGCAAAGACAATAATCCCAGGCTGATAACTGCGTGCAATAAGGCTACTGCGTGCAGTGGTATAAAGCTCGTCGTTTTGCACGG
>CAYIZZ010000121.1:0-6368 GCA_964367945.1 uncultured Oscillospiraceae bacterium
CATCGCTTATCGACTCCTTAAGTTTTGTAAGCGCAATTTTTGTTTCGGCCGCTGTTTCGCCCAATAAAGATGCAATTTCATGCACAACTCTCATTTGTTTTTCAATAACTTTGTCTGTGGTTTCTATTGTTTTTTTACTTATTATTTCTTTTCGCTCGTGCTCAATTGCTTGTTCTGTAACATTTCGCATTATTGCTATGAGCACTTTGTTTTGCTTGTCAAATATTATGCTTTCATCCACGTATTTGTTGTATTCGGCCATATATCTGCGCTCGTTCTTTATAGCCTCGCCACTTTCACGCACTTTTATAAAGTCAGCCGGATCTAAAATTCTAATCACAGGCTCACCCAAAACATCCGATTTTTTCCTTAAATTCATCAGTTCTAAAGCAGCCGAGTTCACCCTTTGTACCTCTAAATCATTGTTTAAAACAATAATCGCATTTGGGGAATTTTCAACTATTGTATCTGAAAAAGATTCCGACTTTTCATACAGTGTGGGCAAACACATTGTGAGGTCTGCCTTCCCAAAATATACTGCGGCCGCTTTTTCTTTACATGAATTATACCCACAAGATCCGCAGTCCAGCTCGTCTTCTTTATTCTCTTTGCCAAGCTGAAGTAAAATGCTTTTTATTTCTGTTTCAGATGGTAAAACATTCCTAAGCTCAATCGGCTCGAAATTCTTACGCATATATTCACTTTGTGGCATTTCAACATCGAAATCTTCACTTCCTGCACATTTGCTGATGCTCATATAATCTATTAGCGTCTTTTTACGATATTTTTCCATCACCGGACCACCAATACAGCTACCGACGCAAGCCGACATTTCAACAAAACATTTTGTGATTTCGCCTTTTTCAATTTCAGCAAGAGCTTTCATGCAATTGTCAACACCATCTACCGCTATGTATGTATAATCTTCATTTTTGTTTTTTATGCTTTTTATAATGCCACCCGTTGTAGGGAAAAATCTCGCTCTGCTTTTTTCGATGCTTTCTATTGACTCATTTGCATCAATGCTGATGTTTTCATCTTTCAACCATTGAGTAAGCTCTTCAAACGTCAATGCAGCATCCACAATGCCTTCATAATAATTGGCTTCATCTTTTTTGGCCACACATGGCCCTATAAAAACAACTTTCGCATTTGGACATCGCTTTTTGATATCTATTGCATGTGCCTGCATTGGAGAAACTATATCTGCCAACGTACCTAATAGCTTTGGATAATATTTTTGAATCAGCAAGTTTATTGAATGACATGACGACGTGATAAGCACATCTCTTTTGTCTCTATCAATCATGTTTTGATATTCATTTTTTACAATGGTTGCGCCAATTGCTGTTTCTTCTGCTGAATGCATGCCCAGCTTTTTTAATGCATTTTCAATTGCGTTAATGCCTGCACCTTCGTAGTTTGCAATAAATGATGGCGCAACAGACGCAATAACCGGCTCTCCTGACATTATCAAAACCTTAGCGGTTTCAACACTATTTGTAATCTCTTTAGCATTCTGTGGGCAGTTTACAAAACATTGGCCACATAATATACATTCATTCCCAACAATAATTGCCTGACCACCCGAAAATCGAATGGATTTCACCGGGCAACATCTAATACATTTATAACAATTTTTACAATTGGATTTTTTCAGTTTTAAAAACTCTGCCATTTCAACTTCTCCTATTAAACCTAGTGTAAATTCGTCATAATTTCCTCTGCAAAGAAATTATCCACAGTTTCAGGTGTTATTGAAAAAAACTTGTCATCCACACTGATGCAAACACCTTGCTGACATTTACCCATGCAAAACACACCTGAAAGCTCCACTCTACCTTGAAGACTATCTTTCTCTACCAGTTGCTTCATACGTTCTACAACTTGCCTGGAACCTTTTAAATGACATGAACTTCCGATACAAACTTTAATATTCATAGAAATCTCCTTTGCAATTTCATTGTTAATTTTTTAACAATCGTATTGTAACACGATTCCTCCTCGATGTAAAGGTTTATATTTTTGTATGCGTATCACACTTAATGTTTTGGAGTAAAATATAACATCTTATCAACTAATACTACATACTGTTAAAGTTTTTTAATTTGTGTATAAGGAACTTTTTCAGTATACTTTAGTAAGACTTTTCACACCAAAGCATCAGTATACATTTATCCGAACAGTAAGATTATAGACTTCACGCTAATATATATAATTTAAGATGTAAATTTTATCACTTAATATCCAACTCTAAGACATATAGGTCTGTTTTTTCTTATTTTCATGTGATATAATGCATTAAATAAACACTATTATGTACGGAGGTATTTTATGACATTTTTTGAGCGTGAACTTGATCATATCAGCTTGTTTGTTCCAAATCTGGAAAAAGCTACTGATTTCTACACTAATACACTGGGCTTTAAAATAAAAGATCGATTCAAAAGTGATAACAACGAGGAATTTATTTTTATCACAGACGGGCATGTCACATATGAGCTGATTGAAAAACCCGGATATGAAAACACCGTGATTGATCATGTAGCCTATGTGTCTGAAGACATCAAAGCGGACTATGACCATTTTAATGAGCTTGGCTTGATCACCATCGAGCTTAGTGCTGCTGATTTTTTGTTTGAAAACGGTATGGCCTATTTCTTCATTAAAGGTGCCGGAAACGACAGAATAGAGTTTTGCCAAAAAATATAGGAGAACAATTATGAATTCAATATTTACAAGACGTAGTGTACGGAATTTTCTGGATAAAGAAGTGGAACAAGACAAGATAGATAAACTTCTACAAGCTGCTATGCAGGCGCCATCTGCGGGAAATCAGCAACCATGGGAGTTTGTTGTGGTTACCGGTAGGGAAAACCTTGATAAGCTATCTGAGTTTAACCCTTATGCCGGCTCGCTGAAACTTGCCACTTTGGGAATTATTGTGCTGGGTAGTACGGTAAGAATGAAAATGCCCGACTATTGGCAGCAAGATCTAGGCGCCGCAACACAAAACATCCTTTTACAAGCAACCGAAATGGGCCTTGGAAGTGTTTGGTACGGCTGTGCTCCCGAAAAAGATAGAATACAATGGGTACAAACATTTTGTAATCTTGATGCTACTTTGCTTCCTTACAGTGTTATAGGGCTCGGATACCCTAAAGATAGCGAGGCCAATAATTTTGTTGACAGGTTTGAAGCAGATAGAGTTCATTATTTGAAATAATTTATTTAAACATATGTAATAATCCCCTCGGTGAAAACAATTTTCACCGAGGGGATTTAATTTAGCGTAAAGTTTTTCTACCAATGAAAAACCCGCGTTAATAAACGCAGGTTTTTCATAAAAAGGGGTATCTCATTGGTGTGAGGAGGAATCATGTGCAAAAAGTAGGATGCGGCTTCCTCTCTTTGCATCTTTAGTATATTCTTTATTTACGAACGGTTTATGCTTTCCGTATGAACAATTTGTAAAACGTCGTTTTTTTATGAAAATCGTCTTATATTTCGTGATGATGTGGCTTAAATTTGTTCAAATCATTAGAGATGTGTGAATTTTTATTCATGCGTGAAATTCAATGATTATATGTTTTTCATGGACTTTTTTATCGCATTTTCTACCGCATCAAGATCTAATCCGCAATCGTCTAAAAACCTATCTTTACCCAACAAGTTCTTAAGATCTTTCGAGCGCATCACGCCCAAGCTACGAGGAATTCCCAGTTGTGCATTTTTATCGCCAAACACATACACCACTTCTACCGGGATATTTTTCTGCTTTTCGGATATCAATCCATTTCTAAGCGCACGCAAGGCTATCGCCGATTCTTTTTCCGGGCTTCTAAATGTATTCCGCTCGCCTTTAGGCGTTATTTGAACCCAATTTTCGTCTTCGGCTTTACCGTATACCTCTCCATTATATCCTAGCGCAATCACGCCTAAAACACCAAAGTAGCCAATAAGCACAGCGTCTAAACACACGCTATCGCCCTTATTTTCCAGTTGCAATGGCGCTATAAACCTAAATTGATTTTGTCTTGCAAAATTGCGTATTTGTCTGACTACTTTTTCTTTGTTTGCGTC
This sequence comes from uncultured Oscillospiraceae bacterium, assembly GCA_964367945.1. Taxonomy (GTDB): domain Bacteria; phylum Bacillota; class Clostridia; order Oscillospirales; family Ruminococcaceae; genus JAAYCI01. The sequence goes on from CAYIZZ010000121.1 coordinate 4,084, forward strand.
TCGGCCTTTATCCTTTTGTGTTCTATATCTTCCGTTGTACCACACCATAACCACAGCTATAAATATCACTAAAGCGGCTATAATAAAAATCAGCATTTCACTTTCAAGCATTTGCAACTTTTATTCCTCTTAACTTTCTTTTTACTATTATACTTTCAGGCCTTCTACATCGGCCATTTTACTTTCGTTTTCTTTCAATATTGGGTTTATTACTTCTTTTAAAAACTCGGTCACTTGCTGTGGGGCACGTCCGGTAAACAACCTTGCATCCAACATCGCATCTAGCTCATCTTTGCTAAGAGAGAACGCCTCATCTTCGGATATACGTTGCAACAAGTCATTTGCACGGCCTTCTTCCTTCACCATACGTGCGGCTGCCATGCTGTGCTCACGCAGGCGCTCGTGCAACACTTGGCGGTCTCCACCTTTTTTCACAGCCTGCATCATGACGTTTTCAGTGGCCATAAACGGAAGCTCGGCAGATACACGCGCTGCCACCACTTTAGGATATACCACAAGTCCGTCGCATACATTCATCATCAAGTTTAAAATAGCATCAGCAGCTAAAAACCCTTCTGCAATGGAAATTCGTCTGTTTGCCGAGTCGTCCAATGTGCGCTCAAACCACTGGTTTGCCGAGGTCATAGCAGGGTTTAGGCAGTTTGCCATCACATATCTGCCCAGTGCACATATACGCTCGCTACGCATAGGATTACGCTTATACGGCATGGCGGAAGATCCTATTTGCTGTTTTGAAAACGGCTCTTCCATCTCTTTAAAGTTTTGCAGTAATCTTAAGTCTGTGGCAAACTTGTGAGACGTTTGTGCCAAAGCAGATAGCGCTGTTAGAACCAAGTAATCTGTCTTGCGTGAATATGTTTGTCCCGATACCGGAACCACTTTTTCCATGCCCACTTCTTTTGCGATATGTTCCTCTACACGGCGCACTTTTCCCTCGTCGCCCAAAAACAACTCCATGAAACTTGCCTGTGTGCCGGTGGTGCCTTTACTTCCCAATAAAGCTAGGTTATCAATACGGTGGCTGATTTCTTCATAGTCCATTAGGCATTCCTGTAGCCACAATGTGGCACGCTTGCCTACTGTAGTAAGCTGAGCAGGCTGTAAATGAGTATATGCAAGCGCCGGCATATCTTTATATTGCTCGGAAAACTCAGCCAAAAGCTGCATCACACGCAGTAGCTTTGTGCGCAAAAGTACCAATCCTTGACGCATTACCAAAATATCAGTATTATCGCCCACAAACGCACTGGTGGCTCCCAGATGAATAATGCCCGCAGCCTTGGGACACTGAAGGCCATATGCCCACACATGTGCCATTACATCATGGCGTACCTCGGCCTCACGTTTTGCCGCAGCTTCATAGTCAATATCATTTATGTGCTGCTGCATTTCATTTATCTGCTCGTCTGTGATAGCTAAGCCTTCCTTTTGCTCTGCGCGCGCCAGCGCTACCCACAGCTTTCGCCATGTGCAAAATTTATTGTCCGGAGAAAAAATATACTGCATCTCTTTTGATGCGTACCTTGTCTCAAACGGTGATATATACCTATCTTGTTTTTCCATGCTCATTACTACCTCCGTGTATTGACGTTTTCACATATTAATATATGATTTATACCACATTATTTGTTATTATGCCGTATTTTTCCACGCTAGCTTTACTGTATCTTGTGCAGCTTTTGCTATTTTTTGTGTCAACACATTGTATCGTGTCAATTTTTTTATCTGCTCTAACAAAATACTTAAAACCATTGAAGCCAGAAGTAAAACCAACACAATAAGAACACCATAGCGCAAACTGTACAACTCGTCTGTGAAAATTCGCATAAGTGTGGTGTGGGTGAAATATATATTCATAGAATGCCCACCAAGTAAGGCGAAAAAGTCACCTAATATCGGTATACTACTGAACATTTCATGACATATATAAATCAACACCGGTGCGGCAAGGTGATAACCAAAATAAAACCCATTGTTCATAAGCGCAAAGTTCAAAAAAATGAACAAACAGCCAAAAGCCACCGCCAAACGCAACACTTTATTGCTAATATTTGCGGCGATATTATCTTGCTTGAACAATTTTTTTGATTTCAGTTTTTCAAACCAATCATTTTCGGCAAAGGCAATGCCCAAAGGTAGCAGCATCAAATGCCCCACACCTTCGCCCAAAAGAATATACAAAGGGAATGCTAAAATAAGGCAACATCCCCAGCTTATTATCCCACTTTTTTCATACCACTGTAAGAACAACGGCATGGTGAAAA
>CAYIZZ010000122.1:0-6234 GCA_964367945.1 uncultured Oscillospiraceae bacterium
GGACGGGTAGCATCCGACACTGTAAGCTGCACGTCTTTTGCCACAGCAGCCTTTAATTTTTTCTCAAAATCTTTTGGCAAACGCTTTTTGTCAGCTTCGTTCAGCATAAGCTCGCCCTGACCTGTATGGGCAGTGGCAGTCACCAAACGAACTATCAAATCGAAATAAGCGTCTTGTGGCAGTTCATATAATGAATCTCGTGCTTTTTGTAAGGTTTCGGCCAGTAGTTCTTGCTTTGTGGCCAAAATGTGCTGGCGCCGTTGTAGCGCAATAGCGCCTTCACGGTTCTTTTCCATATCGGACACATCACTATTTGCCGCAGTTTCAATGCGACTTACAGTCTGTGCCGACTCAGCCTTGGCAGCTTCCACTATTTTTTTAGCTTCATTTGTAGCGCTTTCTATGGCTTTTTCAGCCTCTACCGCTGCCTCGTCCTTAATTTCAGCTATAATCTTCTCAAGTCCTGTCAAGCGTCAGACCCTCCTTTACAAAATATTGTTGGTATGGGCCTCGCTTAAATAGGCATGGCGGCTACGCCACCCAAAGCGATAAAAGCAATCAAAAGTGCCAAAATAGCATACATTTCCACCATGACGGGGAACAGCATTGATTTACCAAACTGGTCGGGACGTTTGATAACAAGATTGATACTTGCTACACATGTTTTTGCTTGGTGAATGGCCGAGAACATGCCCACAATACCGATAGGCAAGCATACTGCTAAGTAGCACAAGCCTTTTACTATGCTAATTGTGGAAGCGTCGCCACCTGTGATACCAACGCTACCCATGGCAATGATGCCGATCAAAAAGCCGTAAATACCTTGTGTGGCCGGTAGAAGCTGTAGAATCAAAACACGTGCAAACAACGAAGGTTCATCAACAAGAGCAGCTGCGGCAGCTTGGCCTGCCTGTCCCACACCTTTGGCCGAGCCAATACCCGGCAACAATACAGCTATAGCTACCCCAAATGCGGCAAAAGCCGGTCCGAGAAATGTCTGTAAATCAGCGAATGTCATAACTATTTTTCCTCCACTATTTTATAGTATTTTGTATTCATTCCAAAAGGCTTAAACTTGCGTCCGTCGCCTTCATAGAATTTCCCGAAAAATTCAATGTACTCAAGCCTGTTCGAGTGCACATAAGCGCCCAGTACATTAATGCCAAAGTTCATGCCGTGGCCTGCTGCAAATATTAGTATAAATACAATAGCACCTACCACGCCACCACCGGCCATAACACCCAGCTCGTTCATAACGCTACCAACAACGCCACTGGCAAGACCCAGCGCCAAAAGACGTGCGTACGACAGCGTATCGGAAAGCCATCCTGACAATGCATTATACAAAGCATACACACCCTGCAGAATGCGAAGAGCCCAGTTTTTACTTTCCCTGCCACCAAACAACACAGTGCCCAGAGCGCCTATACCGGCCAGTACATAACAAATTTGTGTACCTATCGGAGGCAGTGTAACCCTGAATCCTGCCAAGTTTGCAAACATATCACTTCCGCAGAACACCACGGCAAGCGAATACCAAATAAGTAGCGGGAAGACAGTGTCATATACAACACTTGCCGGATCGCCGTTTTTGACATTTTTCACGGCACGCATAATGTAGCCGGCCGACAAATGCACAATACCAATAGCCAAGCAGAACACAAGCATCAGCATAGGCTCGTCGGTAATGTAGAACCAAACGGGTGGAATAGAGACCTCTGTTCCAAAGAACGTTTTACTTACAACATCTACCACATCTCCAAAATAGCTGGAGTAGATGATGCCCCAGAACATGGTGCATGCGCCACACCAGAAGAACATGCGTATGTTTTTGCTCCAGTTGGGCTCCATGTTTTTAAACTTCAGTAGGCAATATCCACATACCGCTACAATAATAAGTCCGTAACCTGCATCACCAAACATCAGTCCAAACATAATGTAGTAGAAAACCGACATAACCCCGCTTGGGTCAATATCTTTCTTGCCCGGAACACCGTAACTTTCCACAATGCCCTCAACAGGCTCTGAGAACCAGTTGTTTTTCAGCTTCACCGGTACAGTGTCACCCGGCCTCTCAGCCTCCTGTAACTGTACATCACAGTCAAACTTGCTTACCAGTTCTTCTTTTAGCTTTGCGGAGTCTTCCGCAGGAAGATAACCACTCAGCACAAACGCATGCTTTGAAATCATTGATTTCGACACAACATCATAACGTTCTGCACGCATGGTCATGTTGTCTTGTAGGTATTTAAAATCTTCCCTGCGTTCATTTAATGCCACTATCTTGTCTGTTGCTGTTTTGATGGTTTCTTCAGCTTTTGCACATACATCGTCCAATCGAGCAATTTGCTCTGTTGGTGTATAGGCGCTTGCCGACGACGGACGTGCAAACCCAACAGCTCTTAGTGCATCTTCCGTCTGTGCAGTGAAGCGAGTTGGTGCTATCACCAAAAGACATGTTTGAAACTTGCTGTGAGAGATGATCTCCACATGCACCGGCGACAATTCCGGCTGAGCCTCTGCCATTTTTTGCAAAATGGTATCCAGCGGCTGATCCCCTTCTAGCGAGCCTATGAACACCGATGTTTTTTTCGTGCCTGTAAATGTCTGTGGCACATTTAAGTCCATCCATGGTTTCAAGGCTTCTTTGCCGGCCTCTGCGCGGATGATTTCCGCTTTGGCTTCTGTGATGTTTTTTTGCAAACGCACCACTTTGTTTGCGGCACGAAGTGTGTCGTCTTGCAGTTTTTCAAAAGCTTCGTTTGTTTTCACATCCACGGCCTCACGACCTTGTAAAAACGCCAGCCCTCCACCTTTTTTGGGCACATGTTTTGCTAAAATGCCCAAAGCTTCTTCAGCAATTTCAGCATTTCTTTGTAGCAAACCTTGTACCGCTACAGTGTCGGTTTTTTGAAAAACTTCATCTTCTACACCTGTGTCGCTTACATCTACTACTCCTCGCCTTTGTAATAGCTCTAATATCTTCTTAGAGTCTCTACGCATCGCACAAAGAGTAATCTGTTCCATTGGCATAACAGCCATTCTGTAAAAATCCCCCTTTCCTCTCAGGGTTGATATTGATCACTTAAAGTAAACCAAAGAAAACCGACCCAATAAAAATCAGGCCAGTGCTTCTACTATCATTTTCACTGCTGCATCTTGAGACGCACGTGCTTTGCTACGCAAAGCATCCATTTCCCCGGAAAGGTTCTGCAGTGCTTTTTCGGATTCTTCTTTACTTTTTTGCTGTGCCGCCGCCAAAACATCGCTTGCTTTAGCACGTGCTGTTTTTTCTGCTTCTTTGGACAAACGAACTGCCTCTGCACGGGCATCTTCAACTATCTGAAGCGCCTTGTGAGTAGCTTGGCGTGCAGTTTCTTCTGCTTGCGCCTCTGTTTTTCTAACCATTTCAACCGAATTATCTGCCAATCATATCACCTCGTTTTACTGCATTTATATAGTTTTTATTAAAACAACGAAGATATTTAACTCGCACCAAAACTAATCTGGTGCGTAAAGCACTTTCAAATTCGATATATCTAATCTTTTAACTATATTTATAATATCAAATACCTATTTAAAAAACAAGAATTTTGTTTCAATATAATAAAATACTTTTTAATTTTACATTTTTTACATCTATTTTTATTAAAAAAAACATAATCTTATGAATATTGTATGACACTGATGATTTTAAAATAGTCACTTATATATTCTTTTTACACGAGATGCCAGTGCCGAAGTAAGTCCGCATCCTTCATTCCCGCCTATAAGCAAAGACACTTTTTGTGAAGACAAAAACTTTCCATCATTACTATATCCAAAAAACACTACTTCATCATCCACTTCACACTCAATGTTTGTTACATCTATAAAACATTGATCCATGCAAGTGGCTAAAATATTCGCTTTTTTGCCTGCCACCAACACAGGTGCTTTACATTTGGCCAATGCCTGCGGCAAGCCATCTCCATATCCTACACCCACTGTAGCCACTGTTGTTTTTTTGTCCATAACAATGCCCTCGCCATATCCAAGGCGCTGCTTTGGCTGTAATGTGCGTATATTTGTCACCCAGCTACGCCATGTAAGCACTTCTTCAATATCGCCCAGTGGGTTTGTGGGGTGATCCATATATAGGCGCCTACCTATGCGCACAGCATCATAATAACATTCTTTGCCCATTTCAACGGCCGCACTTCCGGCAATGTGATACCTTTTTGCATAAATTTCCATTTCTTTCAGCTGAGCTACCCCTTGATCAAACATATCACACTGCTTTTTCGAGCGCACATCATCCTCTGCATCGGCAAAGTGAGAAAACACCCCTCTTATCTCTATTTGTTCTTTTGCAGCATGTATCTCGTTTATCAGGCACTTTAGCTCGTCGCCCGGTGCCAAGCCGATTCGATTCAGGCCGGTTTCCAGCTTTATTTCCACTTTGGCTTTCATGCCCAGTTTTATTGCTATCTCTTTTAATAAAGGTATCAGGCCAAGGCGCCCCACGGCTATTGTCACACCGGCTCTCACAGCAGCTTCTGCCGCAAACGATGGTATACCACCCATCACCAAGATTTCTTTTCCAACGCCACATTCACAAAGCTCCAGCGCCTCTGAAACGTTTGATACTGCTATCACTTTTATGGCATCCACTTTAGCCACTTCTTGCCCTATACGCGCAAGGCCAAGACCATAAGCGTTATCTTTTAGCACCGGAATTAGCATTACATCCTGCGGTAAACTTTGCAAAATCGTATGTATATTTTTATGTAGTTTATTAATATACACTACAAGTTCCGAATTATATATATTTGTTTTTTCCATGTTATTACTCACTTTTCTTTTGTAAAAAGCACATTCCTACTTTGCCTATTTTATGCGCACCATTTATTATAGCATTTATAACAATATTGGCAAGCGGCTTCCGAAAAGATTGCAGCTACTGTATATTTTGCATAAATATTCCTTTTTCTATTGACCTTTCAGCTTTAAAGCGATATACTCAAACATAATCTTGTTTTATTTGACATGATTTTTAGTTTGTTTACATATTATAAGGAGATTTACATGAAAAAGTTACTTGCTATTTTACTTATTATGATGTTGGTTCTATCTTTTGCCGCTTGTTCCGGCGAAAGCGCTCCTGCTGAAAGCGCTGCTGCTGAAAGCACCCCTGCTGAAAGCACCACTGGCGAAGAAGCCGAAGCACCTGCTATGGATGTTCTTGTTTATGGTACTTCACCCGACTATCCCCCCTTTGAGTTCCGTATTTTAGAAGACGGCCAAGACACAGTGGTGGGTATCGATGTATCTTTAGCATATCAAATTGCCGAGGATATGGGCACAGAACTACAAATCACCGACATGAGCTTTGACACTCTTTTGAACCTGATGGCTAAAGGTGAGTGCGACATGGTTATTGCTGCTATGGAAACCACTCCCGAGCGTGAAAACGCTGCCACTCCGTCTGATCCTTACTACACCGACTTGCCCGCCATGATTTTGGTGAAGGAAGAAAACATTGACCAATTCACTTCTTTTGAGTCTTTCGACGGCTTGTCTGTAGGCGCACAAAGTGGCACCACAAAAGCCGACATGATTGGCGAGTTTATGCCCGGCGCTACAGCACTATTGATACCCGGCGTTACCGATTTGATTAACAGCCTTACTTACGACAAATGCAGTGCTTTGATTTTGGACGGTGCTGTGGCTTTGCAATATGCTGAAGCTCACGAAGGTCTTGCTGTTATCGAAGTTGAAGAAATGGCTTTGGGCGAAGCACTTCCTTATTGCGTATGGGTAGAAAAAGATGATCCTAAAGGTCTGCTTCCTTCCATCAACGCTACCATTGCTAAAGTACTAGAAGACGGCAGCATGGACGCTTTCATCGAAGAAGCTAACGAGTTAAGCAGCTCTGCTCTTGAATAATTTTATATTAGTCTGTAGCTAATATAAATGTGCCATTTGCCCGATTGTCACACAGTGTCAAGGGCAAGGCATTTAAATAAATATTATAAACAATCAAAGATTATTTTATTATAACTTTTATACCACTGCACGGCAGGCGCTGTGCAGTGGCTCGTTTATATATATGTTGTAGAAAGGATAACCCAATGGAAGAATTTTTATTTAGCGAGGCAGGGTTTTTAAACTTTAGCTTTTTGCCTAAATACGGTATATATTTTATCCAAGGTGTGCAGTACACCTTGTTGCTTTCTGTTGGTGCCGTTTTGT
>CAYIZZ010000123.1:0-6076 GCA_964367945.1 uncultured Oscillospiraceae bacterium
TGTAAAAACCGAGATTCTTGCAGGTATCACCACTTTCGTTACCATGGCATACATTTTACCTGTAAATATGGGTATCTTGTCTGCCGCCGGACTTGATGGCGGTGCTGTATTTATGGCAACTGCGTTGTCTGCAGTTCTGGGCACCATGCTTATGGGTCTTATGGCCGGATTGCCTTTTGCTCAGGCTCCCGGTATGGGCCTTAACGCATTTTTCGCCTACACCGTTGTACTTACCATGGGTTTCACACCCTCGTTTGCGCTAGCCGCTGTTTTGGTAGAAGGCCTTATCTTTATCCTTCTTAGCCTTACCGGTATCCGTAGCAAACTGCTTTATGTAATTCCAAAGCAACTACGTTTGGCCATTTCTGCCGGTATTGGACTATTCATCATGTTCATCGGCTTCCAAAATGCTTCCATCATTGTTGATGGTGCTACTTTAGTAGAAGTAAACCCAAACCTAACCCAAGCAAAAGTCTGTCTTGCCATTGTTGGCATTGCCATCACTGTTGTTTTGTGGGCTAAAAAGGTAAAAGGTGCTTTACTTTTAGGCATTTTCATCACTTGGATTCTGGGTATCTTCGCACAACTTGCCGGATGGTATGTAGTTGATATTGATGCCGGTTTATACTCACTAATTCCCAGTGCCATCATTTCTGCACCCCCCAGCCTTGCACCAACTTTGGGTCTGTGCTTTGAAGGTCTTGGCCAAGCATTCTCTACCCCTGCAAATATAGCCCAGTTCTTTATCGTTACTTTGACATTCCTATATGTAGATATTTTCGACACCCTTGGCACTTTTGCAGGTGTTGCTACTAAGGCAAAGCTAATGAATGATGACGGCACCTTCCCCGGTATCAATCGTGCATTTGCATCTGATGCTATTGCCACCACCGTAGGCGCCATTTTAGGTACATCCACTGTTACCACCTTTGTGGAAAGTGCTTCCGGCGTAGAAGAAGGCGGCCGCACCGGTCTTACAGCTGTTACCACCGGTGTTTTGTTCCTACTTGCCATTCCTTTCTTCCCTCTTATTGCAACTATCCCCGGCTTTGCCACCGCACCTGCTCTTGTTATGGTCGGTATCATGATGTGCGAGCCCATGAGCGAGTTTGAATGGAATAAAGTCGAGGCTTTGGTTCCCGGCATCTTCACCATCATCTTCATGGTGGTAGGATATTCCATCTCTGCCGGTATCATGTGGGGCGTTTTGTTCTATCTACTAGTTCGCAGCATTCAAGGTAAAGCTCGTGAAATCAGCCCTGTTTTGTGGGTACTCGGATTAGCCTTCATTGTTAAATTGTTCATCTTCCCTCTGCTGTAAATTTCACTTTATAACACTTAAAATCCCTCACAGCATATAAACTGTGAGGGATTTACTTTTAATATTATATTTTAAAATAACTTACGCAACATTGTAAACTTGAAATAATCGGAAAAATATTGATAGCTGTGTAAAATCGGTTTGCTCAACTTATAATACCCTATTTCATCCAAAAGTAATATTGCCGATTCTTCTTTCACGTTCATCTTTTGGCGCAATGCATCATCACCTTTTATAGCACTCACATCAGTGATATTTGTGTCTACCACAATGCCAAGATGATTTTCCAGTAAATCAAATACAGGCGATGCCCAATCAAAGCTACGCCACTCTCTGCCGCTAAACAGTTCTTTTGGTAAATGATCGATAGAATAAATAGTAGGTACACCAGAGGCATATACCCATTTTTCACATATTATCAGCGGGTCATTCACTTCTATTTGCAATTTTTCTGCTAATATTTCATCTGCAGGCTTTTCATACAATTTCACTTCGCCCGAAGACGGCACAGCCCCAACACTGCGCACAAGATTATTATATTCCAGTTTTAGATCAAGCCGACTTTTCATATTCACTATTTGTCTGTTTACAACAGTGCCTATCCCACGACCTCTTTCTACATAACCTTCCCTTTCAAGATTTGCCAAAACATCTCGAATAACGCTTCTCGATACACCATATTTTTCTGCTAGTTCTATCTCACTTGGCAAGCGCTCAATTTCCACAAACGAGCCACTGCTCATTTCTTGCAACAGCTTTTGTGTCAAGCGATTTGATATGGTGGTTCCTCCCATATTTGGCAATATATATCCTTTACTCACTATTTGCCCCCTCAAAACCAATTCATGGTATTTTACTATGCTATTACTACTATAACACCTATTGAATATAAACACAATTTATAATATACTATAACAAGAGTATATTTATAATTAGTTCATAATTAAATATAATATTTATCAATTAAGGAGGATTTTGGGTATGAGTGTCGGAAAAAGTATCCCTCGTGTGGATGCCTATCAGAAAGTCACCGGCCGTGCTATGTATGCCGATGATCTATGTCCTCAAAACGCCCTAGTAGCCAAGGTGGTGCGCAGCAGCATTGCCAACGGCAAAGTAATCAGTTTCGATTTATCAAAAGCCTCGTCTGTGCCCGGTGTTGTCAGCATTTTCACATGCTTTGATGTACCGACACATTCTTTTGCCACAGCAGGTCATCCGTGGAGTACCGATGAAACTCACTTAGACATCGCCGATCGTCGACTTTTAAACCAAAGAGTGCGTGTGTATGGCGATGATATCGCAGTAGTTGTGGCAGAGGATGAGGTAGCTGCCGCTCGTGCTGCGCGCCTTGTACAGGTCACTTACGAGGAGTATCCTGTTATTTCCGATGTAAACGACGCATTGAATAGCAGCGGTCCTCCTTTACACGAAGAATATCCTGATAACATCATTGCACATCATAAAATCTCTATAGGTGATGCCTCTTTTGATGAAGCGATATCCGATGAAGATGTTTGCCTATCTGAGGACACATTTGACACACAAGCTGTGCAACACTGTCACCTTGAAGGCGCTGTTTCTCACGCATACATGGACGGAAATCGCATACATGTGATTTCCTCCACCCAAATACCTCATATCATGCGTAGGGTTATCAGCTATGCCTTAGACATTTCTTTTGGTAATGTCAGGGTGGTCAAACCTTATATCGGTGGTGGATTCGGCAACAAACAAGATGTCTTGTATGAGCCACTAAACGCATGGCTCACCATGAAACTTGGCGGACGTTGTGTGAAGCTGGAGCTTTCTCGTGAAGAAACCATGGTTTGCACCCGTACTCGTCATGCCATCCGCTTTGCCATGAAAACTGCTGTTCGTAAAAGCGACGGAAAGCTTATTGCGCGTAAGTTTACTGCTTGGTCAAACAACGGTGGATATGCCTCACATGGCCATGCCATTTTAGCCAATGCTTGCAGCGAATTTTATCCAATGTATCCACAAGGTAACTTTGAGTGTGATGCATATACTTTATATACCAACCGCACTACTGCCGGTGCCATGCGCGGCTACGGAATACCACAAGCTGCATTTGCACAGGAATCTCAAATGGACGACTTGGCATTAAAGCTAGGTATCGATCCTATTGATATACGCCTTGCCAACTGCATGCAAGAAGGTTTTGTTTCACCCGGTACCGGGATCACTTGCCACTCATCCGGACTTTTAGAGTGTATAGAAAAAGGCAAAGATTATATTAAATGGGACGAAAAAAGAAAGCAATATCAAAACCAAAACGGTCCTATTCGTCGCGGTGTTGGTATGTCTATCTTCTGCTATAAAACAGGCGTTTATCCCATTTCACTGGAAACAGCATCTTGTCGCATTATTTTAAACCAAGATGGTAGTGTTCAGGTTCAAATGGGCGCCACGGAAATTGGCCAAGGCGCCGATACCGTATTCACTCAAATGGCCGCAGATGCCATTGGAATTCCTGCAGATAATGTACATGTTTTATCTTATCAAGACACCGATGTAACCCCATTTGATACCGGTGCTTATGCTTCGCGTCAAACATACGTTTCCGGTATGGCCGTGAAAGAAACCGGAGCTATTTTAAAACAAAAGATACTTGATTATGCCTCGGGTATGTGCAAAGTTTCTGCTGATGCCATTGATATAAAAAATGGCCAAATTGTACAAAAATCTGACGGCAAAGTCATTATTTCTCTTTCAGAGGTCGCTATTGAAAGTTTTTACAGCCTTAGCAATTCAAAGCACATTACCGCTGAATATACCCATCACTGCACTGATAATACTTTTTCTTTTGGTGTATGCTTTGCTGAAATCGAAGTGGACATTCCTGTTGGCAAGGTGAAAATTCTGGATATAATCAACGTGCACGACAGCGGCATCTTAATAAATCCGCAACAAGCCGAGGCCCAAATTCACGGTGGCATGAGCATGGCTCTTGGCTATGCTTTGGCAGAACAGCTAATTTATGATGATAATGCAAAACCCTTAAATGATAATCTACTTGACTATAAGCTACCTACCATAATGGACACACCTGAGCTTTCAGTAGATTTTGTTCAAACAGAAGATCCCACCGGACCTTTTGGAAACAAAAGTTTGGGCGAGCCTCCTGCTATACCTGCTGCTCCCGCCATTAGAAACGCCATATTGTGTGCCACCGGTGTTCCCATTTACCGCTTGCCCATGAACCCACAGAATCTTGTGGAAGCATTTTGCGACGCTGGGCTAATACAAACCAAAAAAGGAGGTTAGCACAATGTTTGATATTGCCTCTATAAAAGAAGCTCGTGATGTTCGCAATGCTATTGATTTGCTATGTGAAAATCCCGATGCAATGATCATCGCCGGCGGCAGTGATGTGCTAATTCAGATAAGAGAAGGAAAACTTGCCGGAAAAAGTCTTGTTTCCATACATGGTGTTCAAGAGCTTAAAGGTATTACAAAATCTGAAGATGGAACCATCGTCATTGGTCCGCTTTGCACATTTGCAGAAGTTGCAGAAAATGATATTATTAAGGCGCATGTGCCCACTTTAGGCTATGCTGTAGATCAGGCCGGTGGCCCTCAATTGCGTAATGTTGGTACAATCGGCGGCAATGTATGCAATGGTGTTACCTCAGCAGATTCTGCTGCTACTTTGCTTACATTAAACGCTACTCTCACCATTTCAGGACCCGATACACAGCGCAGTTTGCCCTTAGCCGACTTTTACAAAGGTCCCGGCAAGGTTGATTTAGCCCAAAATGAAGTCCTCACTGCGATTTCCATTGCAAAAAGTGACTATGAAGGCTATCACGGATGCTATATAAAGTTTGCCCAACGCAACGCTATGGACATTGCAACATTGGGTTGTGCTGTGCATGCAAAGCTTTCTTGCGACAAAACAAAGCTTGAAGATTTACGTCTGGCTTTTGGTGTGGCTGCAGCCATCCCTGTTCGCTGCCATACTACCGAAGAAAATGCAAAAGGATGCACTATTGATAATTGTCTCCTTGAGCTTGTGGCAGAAACCGCACCTAGCGAGCTTTCTCCACGTACCAGCTGGCGTGCTACCAAAGAGTTCCGCCTGCAACTAATATGCGAGCTTTCACAGCGTGCACTTAAAGAATCTATTGCCAAAGCAGGAGGTAGCTTGTAATGAAGATTATTCAGCTAACTGTAAATGAAAAACCAGTGGAGGTCGCCATAGATCCTCGTGAAAGCTTGGCCGATACTTTGCGAAATCGCCTAGGTCTTACCAGTGTTAAAAAAGGTTGCGAAGTAGGCGAATGCGGTGCTTGCACCGTTTTAGTAGATGGTAAAAGTATTGATTCTTGTATATACCTCACTTTGTGGGCCGAAAACAAGAGCATCCTCACTGTTGAGGGTATCACCGCTCCAAATGGCGCACTGTCTCCCATCCAGCAATCTTTTGTGGACGAGGCAGCCGTTCAATGTGGTTTTTGTACTCCGGGTCTTATCATGACAACGGTGGAAATTGTCGGTAGTGGAAAAAAATATACACGTGATGAGTTACGTCGTTTGATTTCGGGCCACTTGTGCCGCTGTACCGGATATCAAAACATCCTAAACGCCGTCGAAAAAATTGCAGGCGTTGCATACGATGTAGTCGGCAAATAAATTTCTGCTAAACTAGTATATACAACAAAAAACAAACTGTCATTGTGAACTGCACCCAAAAAGTTAGACATATAGTAAAATAACTATATGACCAACGAA
>CAYIZZ010000124.1:0-6072 GCA_964367945.1 uncultured Oscillospiraceae bacterium
AGGTTATCCAAGAGATTTCTGCAACCAACAACGTGAAAATTGACGTGGAAGAAGATGGTCAAGTTCATGTTTCAGCCATCAACATTGAAGATGCACGTCGTGCACTGCATACCATTAAAACTATTGTAGACGATCCCGAAGTGGGCGCTATTTATAAAGGTAAAGTTACTCGTTTGATGAACTTTGGTGCTTTTGTGGAGATTGCTCCCGGCAAAGAGGGCTTAGTACATATTTCTAAGCTTGATAACAAGCGTGTAGAGCGTGTAGAAGATGTTGTAGCTGTAGGTGATGAACTGCTGGTGAAAGTGACGGAGATTGATCAGCAAGGACGTATCAATCTTTCTCGCAAAGATGCATTGGCAGACCTAGCCGCAAAACAAGGTGAATAAGTAATATTTAAACCACCATTTTCTTTTTGAAGTGAGAAAATGGTGGTTTTTTAGTGATTAAGGATATAGCATATAAAACAAAAAAGTTTTCCGGTAGATGAAACACACCGGAAAACTTTTTATATCTATGAACTTAAATCTAGTTCTACAATCTAGTTCTACGTTACTCTTTGAAATTGGGGAAACTGTGTACTTTGAGCCAATTCATTCAAATAGCATTTACATATGTGTTTAATCCAACTGATACAATAGCCTTTTTTTCGAGAACATATGCAGTGCTTTTCACAAAACCGGATGAATATTGGTTTCAGAATTGAATTTACATAAAATATACTATACAGTCGTAAAAAATATCGTACTGGCAAATGATAACCATCGCTATCCATAGTGCCTATATATGTAATAATACTTTGTTAAATATTTCAATGTCTTAAGGTGTCGACTGAATAAATATACTTTATAGTTATACACAATTTCGGCTTTGCGATATTAAAAACGTGTGGTACTGTTTTTAATGTTATTGATGCCACTTGCGGTAAAGCATCAAATATGGAACTTGTTACTTTGAAATTAGTACATCGATCTTTCGAAATTCAGTGCACGAACATAAACAAAACCTTAGCTCTTTACAAACCAAATTATACATTTAGCTCTTTTGAAATTTTCAGATCTTTAGTGAATTGTTTTGAATGTAAGTATTAAGAGCTATTTCAGAGCTTAAGTTTTTTGAGCCGATCTCGAACAAATGGTTCTGTTAAAACTTTCGTACAAATTCTTTGAACTGTTTAGATACGTACAAATGTTACATCATCAAACCGGATTTTTCATAGCCGGTACTCCATGTCAGACCTCACGAGACGAAAGTATAAGGCATGTGACTGAATACAACCGCTTTAGTGCTTAATAATGATAAAATGCCTTTATATACATATATTTAAAAACATAAACTATCAATTAAACTACTAAAACATTCTCCGTATCAGGATGGTGATAAGTACTTGCCTAAACTATGCGTCCCGTTCCATCTGAATTGGTTCTTCAAGTTGGAACATTGGACTCACCCCTTTCGGTTTGTGTGTTTATTATAGCATGCATAAAATGCACGGTCTATTGACAAACTGCACGTAAATAAAGGGTTGTTTGTATACATGCTATAAACTATTGATAAAAAACACAGTAAAAAATGTGAAGTGTAACTAAAAAAAGCACTCGACAAATGTCGAGTGCAAATAAAACAAGATTAATTTACAGAGTGTTCGTCTTTCATTTTCACAAAGCAATCGCTGCAATATACAGGGCGATCTTCGCGAGGTTTGAAGGGGACACGTGCTGTGCCGCCACACTGAGCACATGAAGCGTCATGCATTTCACGGGAACCACGGCTGTTTGCTTTACGGGCGTCACGGCAGGATTTGCAACGTTGCGGCTCGTTATCAAAGCCACGCTCGGCATAAAACTCTTGCTCGCCGGTAGTGAACAAAAATTCCTGTCCACAATCCTTACACATAAGGGGTTTGTCTTGGTACATAATAATTCTCCTCAGAAAAAATTTTGGCCCATGGAAGGATTCAAACCGTCACCTTTGGTACTGATAAAGTGGTACCAACGCTCTGTATTAAGCTACCGGGCATATATATAATGAAAACAATATATCATACAAAAAATGTATATTATGAAGAAGTGTTTATTAATTGTAGCTGTCACACATGAAAAAGTCAACATATATTTAACACTATGGTTATTGAATTTGTTGAATTGAACAAAAAATATTAAATAAACTGTAAGATTAGGCAAAATATTATGCTTGTAAAAAGAAAAAAGATCGAATCTGTCATAAAAAAGACAATACGAATAAAGTGAAATTGATATTTTTTTAAGAATAGAGTATAATACAAAAGTCGATAAATAAATGAGGAGGCTATCATGAAAATATTAAATTTTGGTTCATTAAATATTGATCATGTTTATAGTGTGGATCACATTGTTCGTCCTGGTGAGACAATATCTTGTCTTGGAATGCAAGACTTTTGTGGCGGTAAGGGGCTGAATCAATCAATAGCATTGGCTCTTGCCGGAGCACAGGTATATCATGCCGGTAAGGTGGGTGCAGACGGTGAGGAACTACTGCGTCAAATGCAGAATGCGGGCGTGAACACCACATACACCAAAATTGAAGATGGTGTACCTACAGGTCATGCTATCATTCAAGTAGATAGTAAAGGACAAAATTGTATTGTGATTCATCCCGGTGCAAACGGAAAAATCACAAAAGAATACATGGATGAAGTATTTAGTAACTTTGAAAAAGGCGATATGTTATTGCTGCAAAACGAGATAAGTAACCTAGAATATGCTATTGAAAAAGCACATGAGAAAGGGATGAAAGTGGCGCTTAATCCTTCGCCAATTGACGAGAAGCTAGCCTCGTCTTCAGCGCTACAATATGTGGATTATTTTGTTTTGAACGAGATAGAAGGGTATGAAATTTCGGGCGAAAAAGATGGCAAGGCGATTTGCGGTGCGCTACGTAAAAAATATCCAAATTGTAATGTGATGCTTACATTGGGGAAAAACGGATGCATGTATCATGACGGCGAGGTGTTTGCAAATCACGGAATTTATGATGTGGGTGTGGTGGATACTACCGCTGCAGGTGACACATTTACCGGATACTTTTTAGCATGCATGGCCGAGAGTTTGGCTGTGGAAAAATGCTTAGAGCTTGCAAGTAAAGCCTCGTCGATGGCAGTGAATAAAGCGGGGGCATCTTCCTCTATTCCAAAACGTGCAGAGGTGGAAGCGACCACCATCCAGCTGATGTAAAAAATAGTGTAATATACATAAAATGCCCTTTTATCAAACCACTTGGTTTGATAAAAGGGCATAAATTATATATGCATTGTTTTTGGCTAGCTACGTAAAACTACCTGCATTTCAGAAAGCTTGGCCAATATTTTCTTTATGGTAGAGTCGGCTTGTTCGTCGGTGAGGGTAGCTTGTGTATCACGAAGCACTAAGCTGTACGCCAAACTCTTCTTTCCTTCTTCGATTTTATCGCCGGTGTAAATATCAAATAGCGTCAAATCTTGCAGACGTTTTCCGCCGGCGGCACGAATAGTAGCGGCAATACTAGCGGCGGGCATATCGCTGTCTGCGACAAGAGCCAAGTCACGAGTGAGGGCAGGAAAGCGTGGAAGTGGCTGAGACTGAGGTGTATCACCACGTACAGAGAATAACACATCCATGTCTAAATCGGCTGCAACAACACGGGGTTTTGTGTCATAGTTTTCCAAAACAGCAGGATGGATCTCACCGATGATACCCAGCTTTTTCCACTCGTCTTTTTCGGTGCTGCGAACATAAATGTCGGCACAACGACCGGGATGATATGAAGTGGTTTCGGTGTTGCGGCGGATTTCCCACAAAGGTACCTGAACCGAAGAAAGCACACTTTCAACCACACCTTTAAGTGTGAAATAATCCCAGTCTTTGCCGTATGCGGCCAAAATAGCCTTTTTCAGTTCTGTGGGCAAGTCACCCTCATTTTCAGCAGCACGATATTCTGTGGCCATATCAAACACGGCGCATTCTTCGGTGCGTGCGGCCCAGTTGCGCGCAGTTACCTCTAAAATGCTGGGCAGTGCAGTGGTGCGCATAAGGGAAGTGTCTTCACCCAATGGATGTAATATTTTGATGGTGTTGCGCAAAACATCATTTTCAGCAAGGCAAATGGCGTCAAGGCTTTTCGGGCCGTAGAAACTAAATGTTTCACACTGCCAAAGTCCACAACCGACAAGAACATCAACCATCTTTTTATCAAAGCATTGACGCTCTGTGGGCATGGCTTGCGCTGTTCCTTGTAAAACGGTGGCGGCAACTTTGTTATACCCAACAAAACGGACCACTTCTTCGGCAATGTCACAGTCAAGTTTTACATCGGTTCTTGTGGTGGGAACAGTGATGGTATCACCGTCTACAGTAAAGCCGAGTGGCGTCAAAATATCTACAATTTCATCACGAGTTACAGTGATGCCAAGCAGACTGTTTACTCCTGAAACAGATAAAGGTATGCTGTATTCTTTTTTAGGCAGTGGATATATATCCACAGTACCGTTTATGATATCGCCTGCATCAAGTTCTTTTACCAATTGTAAAGTGCGAGAAAGTGCAAGATCAATTATATTGGGGTCAAGGCCTTTCTCAAAACGTGAGGAAGACTCTGTGCGCAGGCCAAGTTTACGAGATGTGGCACGCACTGAAGGTCCGTGGAACGAGGCTAGCTCAAACACAACTTTTTTTGTAGTCTCATACACACCGGAATATTCACCACCCATGATGCCGGCAATGGCAATAGGTCCTTTATCATCGGCGATAACCATCATACTTTCATCTAAATTGCGAGTGACATCGTCTAACGTGACAATGGACTCGCCCGCCTTGGCAAAGCGTGTGGTGATGACACCACCGTTTACATAGGCATAGTCAAAAGCATGCATAGGCTGGCCGTATTCCAGCATAACATAGTTTGTGATATCCACGATATTGTTTATGGGACGAACTCCTGCATGACGCAGACGACGACGCATCCATTCTGGACTTTCTTTTATGCGCACGTTGTCTATCATGGCCGCGGTATACCTTAGGCAAGTATCAGAGCTGTCGATAACAGCAGAAAGAAGGTCTGAAACATTACCGGAGCCGCTAGGTGTTTGCAAAGCGTTGTCGGAAAAAGGTACACCGAATGTTACAGCGGCTTCACGTGCCAGGCCACGAATGGACAAGCAGTCAGGACGGTTTGGTGTGATTTCAAAGGTGAACACATCTTCACACAGGCCAAGCGCTTCTGCGGCATTTGAGCCAAGAGGATACTCTTTATCAAGTACCATTATGCCGTCTTCAATAGCGCTGGGGTAGTCGTTTACAGTGAGGTTCAGCTCGGAAAGGCTGCATAGCATACCTTGGCTTTCCACACCGCGTAATTTACCACGTTTTATCTCTATGCCACCGGGAAGTTTTGCGCCGTGTAAAGCCACGGGACAAATCTCGCCACCGCTAAGGTTCTGCGCACCGGTAACAATCTGCACTGTTTCTGTGCCCACGTTGACCTTGCAAACCCATAAATGGTCGCTGTCAGCATGGCGCTCGATAGCATCAATACGGCCAATAACCACGTTTTGTATAGCGGTGCCCTCGTTTTCGTGGTGTTCCACTTTGCTTCCGGTCATGGTCATTTTATCGGCAAACTCAGCCGGTGTGGTGTTCACAGGGGCAAAGTCTTTCATCCAACTTAAAGGTAATTTCATGCTTTGGCGCCTCCTTTGCTAAACTGTTTCAAAAAGCGCAAATCGTTCTCATAAAGTGCGCGCATATCATCGATGCCGTAACGCATCAGTGTGATACGCTCAAGGCCGATACCAAATGCAAATCCGGAGTAAATAGAGGAATCAATGCCGCAGTTTTCAAGAACTTTAGGGTGAACCATGCCGCAACCCAGCATCTCAATCCAGCCTTCGCCTTTACACATGCTACATCCACTTCCGCCGCATTTAAAGCAACTCATGTCCACCTCGGCCGAAGGCTCGGTGTAGGCGAAATGATGTGGGCGGAAACGTGTTTTAGTGTGTGGACCGTATAGCTTTTTAAAGAACATGTCAAGTGTGCCTTTTAGGTCGGTAAAGGTGAC
>CAYIZZ010000125.1:0-5950 GCA_964367945.1 uncultured Oscillospiraceae bacterium
CGTAGTGAAAGAGTGTATTGTTATGTTACTTGCCGGGGGGCAAGGATCGCGTTTGTATGCATTGACACAAAAACTGGCAAAACCAGCAGTTCCGTTTGGTGGGAAATATCGTATCATTGATTTTCCGCTGTCAAACTGTATAAATTCAGGTATGGATACAGTAGGTGTTTTAACTCAGTATCAGCCACTTGTGCTAAACGACTATATTGGCAACGGCGAGCCGTGGGATTTGGATCGTCAATATGGCGGAATACACGTTTTGCCACCATACCAAAAAGCTACCGGTAGCGACTGGTATAAGGGTACGGCTAATGCTATTTGCCAAAACATACATTTTGTGGATAGATACGAGCCGGAATATGTTTTGATATTGTCGGGCGATCATATCTATAAAATGAATTACAGTAAAATGCTTGCGTTTCACAAACAAAAAAAAGCTGACTGCACCATTGCAGTGCTTGATGTTTCAAAAGAAGAGGCGTCGCGTTTTGGCATAATGACAATGGATAATAAGAATCGCGTGACAAAATTTGAAGAAAAGCCTAAAAATCCTGATTCTACCTTGGCATCCATGGGCATTTATATTTTCACATGGAAAAAGCTGAAAAAATATTTGCTTGAAGATGATGCAGACAAAAAAAGTAAAAACGACTTTGGTGGAGATATCATTCCTAAGATGCTGGCAAACAAGCAAAAAGCATATGCTTATCCGTTTAGCGGATATTGGAAAGATGTGGGTACCATCAACAGCTTGTGGGAAGCAAATATGGATTTGCTAAATACCAACGAGCAGCTGGATGTGTGGGATTCTACTTGGAAAATTTATACTCGTACAGCAGGGCGTCCACCGCATTATATTGGCAAAACCGCCAGTGTGGAAAACAGTATCATCACGGAAGGCAGCCACGTGGAGGGTACTTTAGACTCTGCGGTGCTTTTTGCAGGGGTACATGTGGGTCGTGACGCTGTGGTGAGAGATTCAATATTGATGCCCGGTGCGGTGGTAGAGCCGGGTGCCATTGTGAACTATTCCATTATTGCCGAGGATGCAGTGATAAAACGTGGCGCCATGGTGGGCGCGCGTCCTGAGCATATGGAAGATGTATCCAAATGGGGTATTTCTGTTATTGCAGAGGGTGTCACAGTAGAGGCCGGAGCCAAGGTAGGTCCGTGTGCCATGGTGGAAAAAGATGTTAAGCGAGGTGGAAAACATGGTTGATGCGCGCGCAATGGGAATTATTTTCCCGAACTTACATGATGAAAATGTGCCGGAAATTGTATCACGGCGCACTATGGGTTCGCTTCCTTTCGCCGGCAGATATCGTATGATAGACTTTAGCTTGTCCGGCCTTGTGAACGCCGGCGTGGAGAACATTGGTGTTATTGCTCGTAAAAACTATCAAAGTTTGATGGACCATCTGGGTAACGGACGCGAATGGGACCTAGCACGTAAGCGTGGTGGACTTATTTTGTTCCCGCCGTATGCTCGTGATGGTGGCGAGGTATATCGTGGTCGCATCCAGGCGTTGGCCTCTGTCATGGATTATTTAGCCAGCAGAAAAGAAGAGTTTGTCATTATGGGCGACTGTGACGCTGCGTTTAATTTGGATTATAAAGATCTATTAAACAAGCATATTGCCAGTGGTGCCGATGTGACTATAGTGTATGAGCGCTCGGAACTGCAAGAAGGCATGCAAAAAGATAACCTTTCTTTGCAAGTGGACGATAGTGGTCAAATAACAGACATTCGTGTGAATGAGTATAAAAAAGGTGTTCAAAACTTGTCACTTAACAGGTTTGTTATGGGCAGGGAATATTTGATGAACGTAGTGCGCGAGTGTATGGTGCGTAGCCAATATAGGTTTGTGCAAGATTTTTTGATGAGTAACTTGAAGCTTATCAAAGTTTGTGGATATGAATTCACAGGATACAGGGCTCGTATTTATGATATGCAAAGCTATTTTAAAGAGCATTTGCGCTTGTTAGAACACGAAAACCTAGAGGGTCTATTCCCGCAAAACAGCCCGATTTACACAAAGGTGCGTGATGAAGCGCCGGTGAGGTATTCCATTGGATCGAAAGTGCACAACAGCCTTATTGCTGACGGATGCATTATTGACGGCGAAGTGGAAAACTGTGTGTTGTTCCGTGGGGTGCATGTGGGCAAAGGATCCGTGCTGAAAAACTGTATCTTGATGCAAAATACACGCGTGAGCACCGATGTTGTAATGAAAAATGTGGTGACGGATAAAAATGTTGTGGTGGAAAGTGGCCAAAAACTGCGTGGTGCAACAAGTTTTCCTGTGTTTATAGCAAAGGGATGCGTTGTGAAATAGCACTGCAGCAGACGCTGAAATCCGGATAGAATGTTTGCCACAATAAAATATGAAAGTGCGTTTGCAAATAAGGGGTGACGTTGAATGAAAGTATTGTTTTGTGCTAGTGAAGCGTATCCATTTTGTGCATCGGGTGGGCTTGGCGATGTGATAGGAAGCTTGCCAGTCGCGCTGAAGAAACGTCGGACAAATGTGCGGGTGATGCTGCCGCTTTATGGAGATATGAAGGAAGAGTGGCGGCAAAAACTGAAATATATTACTAATTTCACAGTTCCTGTGGGTTGGCGTAATCAATATTGTGGTTTGTTTGAACTGACACATAACGGTGTGACACACTATTTCCTTGACAATGAATATTATTTCAAGCGCAAAGGCCTTTATGGTTTTTATGATGATGGCGAGCGGTATGCTTTTTTTGCTCGTGCTGTGCTTGAAGCGCTGTTTCATGTTGATTTTGCCCCAGATGTCATACATGCACACGACTGGCAAACAGCTCTTGTACCGGTATATTTGAACCTTTATTATAGGCATCTTGAAAAATATATGCCGATTAAGAGTGTGTTTACCATTCATAATATTCAATATCAGGGCAAGTATGGTGTTGAAATTTTGGAAGAAACTGTGGGCATCAGCAAGAAAAATGCACATGTGGTGGAGTTTGATAAAATCGTCAATTATATGAAGGGTGCTATTGAGTGTGCCGACAAGGTTACCACAGTGTCGCCTACATATGCACAGGAAATATTGAACCCTTGGTATAGCTTTGGTCTTGATAGTTTCTTGAAGAAAAAACAATATAAACTGTGTGGCATATTAAACGGTATTGATGTGCAGGTTTACGACCCCGAAACAGACCCACATCTGGCACAAAATTATTCAGTGAAAGATATGCAAGAGAAAAAGTTTGCATGCAAGAAAGAACTTTGCGAAGAGTTTGAGCTGATGGATACTTCAAAACCGCTGATAGGCATGGTTACCCGTCTTGTGGCACCTAAAGGCCTTGATTTGGTGCAAAGTGTGATTGATAACTTGCTGGATGAAGGTATGCAAGTTATTATGCTGGGTAGTGGCGATACAAAGTACGAGAACTTTTTCAGCGAGCTTGCCGAAAGGCGTAAAGGTGTGGTTGGTGTGCAAATCGGCTTCATACCGGAGCTGGCACGTAAAATATACGCCGGTGCAGACATATTTTTAATGCCCAGCAAGAGCGAGCCCTGTGGGTTGGCTCAGATGGTGGCATTGCGATATGGTACCATTCCTATTGTGCGTGAGACAGGTGGCCTGAAAGACAGTATTCAGGACTCAGGCGACGGCAAAGGTAACGGCTTTACCTTCCAAAACTTTGATGAGTATGATATGCAAAGAGCGTGTCTGCGCGCTAAAGATGGGTATTATAACAAAGATGGATGGAGCCAGCTGCGCAAACGTGCAATGAACTGTGATTTTAGCTGGAGTAATTCTGCAAAGCAGTATCAAGCTATGTATAAAGAAGTGGTTGCACTTTGGTAAAAGCAAGCATTAAAATATCCCATGCTCAAATTCACTGAGCATGGGATATTTTTTGATGAATTAGTTTTTTGTACTTTTTATAAAATTGGCTATTTTTTTGTCTTCGATTTTCACATGGTTGATTAAAATGGCTATTGCCTTGTTTACTTCGGTTAAAGCGGTGAAGCTGGCCCCTTCTTTAATAAGAACATCGCCTGCTTTTTGGCTGAGCTTTTTGTAGTCTTCATGGGCTGCTTTATGACGAATATACTCAGGATAGGAAACAGATGATTGCAATTTTTCTTCGTCATTAAAATGTTTTATGATATAGTTTTGTAAAAAATTAAAAGTGGATTCTAAATTACTGCGTCCTTTACCAGAAGCACAGGCGTCCATCAAATTGTTGATGGCACTAAAAAGTTCTTTGTGCTGACTATCGATGAGAGGATGACCAGTCATTAAATCAGGAGTAAGCTCATATTTTGCCATAATAATGTTCACCTTTAATATAATTATTTATTTTTTACCATTAGGTTTTTGCCGCCACCGGGAATTTGGTCGTGGCGAGTTTCAAACTGGGCGGTGTAGTCTATCAGTTTATGTAGCTTTGAAAACCCGTAGTTTCGAGTGTCAAAATCAGCGTATTGACGGCCTAAAATACTGCCGACCTGGGACAAAGACATAAAACCTTCCTCATCGGAATTTTTGTCTACAATATGCTGGATACGGGTGATGATATCGTCTAGTGGGATATATCCCGATGTTTCATCCTCGGCTAGCTCATGATAGCTCATTTCAACAGAAGGCTCAACAGGCATTTCGTCGGATTTTGCCTTTGCAGTACGATCGACTTTAGCCGATTTTTTGGTAGTGGGCTTTGTCTTGGTTTGCTTTTCGGTAAGGCTGGACTGTACCCTTGCTTTCATCAAAACATCAAGGTATTTGAAGGTGTCGCAAGCGTTTTTGAATGGGGCAGGGGTTTTGCTTTCGCCCATTCCGATAACAAACATTCTGCTTTCGCGCAGGCGCGAGGCCAGGCGTGTGAAGTCGGAATCCGACGATACAATGCAAAAACCGTCGCAGTTGCCGGCGTACAGCACATCCATAGCGTCTATAATCATGGCGGAGTCAGAGGCGTTTTTACCTTGGGTGTAGCTAAACTGCTGGATAGGGGTGAGGTTACTTTGAAGCAGGTGCTTTTTCCAGCTACTCATTTCAGAGCTGGTCCAATCACCATAAATACGCTTGTAAGCAGGGGTTCCATACGAGCTAAGCTCGTCTAAAATCACTTCGATATATTTAGGGGAAACATTTTCGGCATCGATTAACAAAGCTATAATGCGTCCTGTATCTTGCATAAAAACATCCTTTCAAAAACATATAATTTGTCTAAAGTATATCATAATATACAGCAAATAGGCAAAGGGGAATGGGAATATATAATAAAAATTTTGTCTAACTTGCGATGGAACAAGTAAAATGATATACTAACAAAATGGGAAATAGTAAGATATAGAGTTTATGATAAGCGGATAAAATAGATTCCTCAATGAAAGGATATAGTGCATGGAAATGTACGAAAATCAATCCGAAGCGGAAGTAAAAGTAGAAGTAAAGGATAAAAGAAAAGATAGAATTGCATTGGTGAAAGAGTGGATATGGACACTGCTGGTGGCGGTGGGTATATCTATAGTACTCACACAGGTGGTTTTTTTGAATGCGGTGGTGTTGAGTCCGTCTATGGCAGATACTGTTATGACAGGTGATAGGCTGCTGGGTTTTAGGATGGCGTATTGGGTTGATTCGCCACAAAGAGGCGATGTGGTGATTTTCAGGTATCCCGACGACAAAGAAACCCTGTATGTAAAACGTGTGATTGGCCTTCCGGGTGATGAGATAAATATTCAAAACGGAAATATATATATAAACGGTGAAATAAACGAAGAAGTGAATATGCATGCAACTGGCGAAACATTCGCAGACCAAGGCCCGTGGACAGTGCCGCAAGACTCGTACTTTATGATGGGGGATAATAGGGAGCATTCGTGGGACTCTCGGTATTGGGATACGCCATTTGTGCCAGAAGAAGATATACTTAGCAAGGTGTTTGTGCGGATATATCCAAA
>CAYIZZ010000126.1:0-5784 GCA_964367945.1 uncultured Oscillospiraceae bacterium
ATGGTACCTGTGCCACCGGGTGCAGATCTTGTCATTTCATCTTCCACATAAATCTTCACGGGGTTCAGGCCTTCTTTATAGTAAGCACCGGAGGGAGATGCAATGATGAAAAATAGGTAGCTGTCGCTGGGTTTCACACCTAGTTGAGGCTCAGTAGCAATGGTGCAAGGACGAAGGTATAAGCTGGTACCGGGTGCGCTGGGAACCCAGCTTTGGTCTATTTCCACAAGTGATTTGACTGCCTGCACAAAAATATCCACCGGTATTTGTGGGATGCACAAACGATCATGTGTAGACATCAAGCGCTCGGCATTTTTGGTGGGACGAAACAGCTGAACGTTACCTTCAGCGGTACGATAGGCCTTCATACCCTCAAAACACTCCTGTGCATAGTGAAACACCATACTTGCCGGATTCAGCGAAAAAGGCGCATATGGGACAATCTCAGGATCATGCCAGCCGATACCTTTGTTATAAGGCATCACAAACATGTGATCGGTGTAAATCTGCCCAAACCCCAGATTATTCTCGTCGGGTTTTTGCTTTGGTGTAAGTGTTTTAGTAATACGAATATCCATGGTTTCCTCCCAAAATTAAAACTATTTTATTGAGGCAGACAATAAATATTTTAACCTAATTAATAAACAGGCTATGCAATATATTCCACAACAGTAACACAAGCCTATAATCTAAACCTCATTCATATTATTGTACTGTTTTATTAAAGTTTTTGCAAGAGAGATACATATGAACAGGTTTATTAAATTGTTAATTGCAAGGGTATTGATTTTGCAGTGCGATTGTGCGAGAATATAAAAGGATTGTTCGAAAATAAAATGTAAGTATTAGTAAGGAGAAAAAAATGTCAATAAAAGCAGTATTGTTTGACATGGATGGTTTGATATTTGACACTGAACGTGTAGCTGATGGAGCGGCTCGCAAAGCAGGCCGTGATGTGGGCATAGTTTTAACAGATGACGTGCTTCAATGCTTATATGGTGCCAACTATAAAAGCGGCGAAATGGTGATGAAGAAAAACTATGGCGAGGATTTTGACTATGTAGAATATAAACGCATCATGCGGATATATATGGAAGAAGTTTTGGAAAGTAAAGATGGGCTACGTTTCATGCCTGGCGCAAAAGAGTTGATTTTGTGGTTGCAACAAACAGATTATAAAAAAGCTATAGCCTCTTCATCTTCGGTTGAAACTATAAAGAAGTTCCTTAGTATGGTGGGACTGTCCGATTGCTTTGATGTTATCATAGGTGGTGACATGGTAACAAATTCGAAACCAGCACCGGAAATTTTTGAAAAAGCTGCAGCAGCAGTGGGTGTTCCCACAGAAAACTGTTTGGTATTGGAAGACAGCTACAACGGTGTTCGCAGTGGGTCCAGCGCCGGATGTGTTGTAGGTATGGTTCCTGATTTAGTCACACCGACTGAAGAAATTGAAAAGCTATGTTTTGCTATTTTTTCAAGCCTCAACGATGTACAAGAATTTATCGGTAAGTATAATAAAGGCGACTTTGATGGTAAAGAATCCCCTATTATATATCCAAAAAATCAGTAATAGGTATAACTGATATATAAAAAAGCGAGTATCATGCTTTGCAGTAAAAGCATATATACTCGCTTATTTTAGTGTGATTATTGTTATAACGGTAATGATTTAAGAGCTACAAAACAATACTACCGTTATCCAGCTGAATTTTAGCACGCATCAGCGCATATGCTGTTTTGGCATCGTCGATGGTGCCATCTAGCACCAAGTCCACGGCCTGTGAAAGCGGCATCCAAAACACAGAAACAAACTCATCTTCGTCTAAGTGCTGGCTAGCTTGGTGTAGGCCGGTGGCAACATAAATATAAATGATTTCGGTACAGTAAGCGCAGGTTGGCATTATTTGCCCAAAATCAATGACAGTATCGGCTATAACACCGGCCTCTTCTGATAGCTCACGGATGGCGGTGTTTCGTGGGTCTTCCCCGGGCTCAATTTTGCCTGCGGGAATTTCTATAGTTTCTTTTTCAGCCGCATATCGCCATTGTCGCACCAGTGCCACTTCGCACTTTTCGTTTATAGCAAGCACTGACGCACCACCGCTGTGATGCACCACCTCACGTGTATGAACACTGCCATTCATTAGCCGTGCCTCATCTTTAGTAACGGTGATGATTTTACCATCAAATATTAATTGGCTGCTAACTTTTTCTTCTTTAAACTGGCTCATTAAAAATAGATATCCTTTCAAAAAAAGTAGTGAAGAGTATTTGATATGTAATACAAACTAACCGTTCACAACATTCATAGGAGTGCCTTTTTGAAACTGTGCTAAGTTATTTATCGCTACGTTCAAAAGACGCTGACGACTTTCTTTTGTGGCCCATGCAATGTGTGGAGTGATGATGCAGTTTTTCGCTTTTAGAAGAGGGCTGTCAGAATTTATAGGCTCACAAGATGCCACATCTAGGCCGGCGGCATATATTTTACCTGTGTTCAGTGCATCGGCCAGATCTTCCTCTACAATAAGTGGACCACGGCTACTGTTTAAAATAATAACTCCGTCCTTCATTTTAGCAATACTATTTTTATTGATAATACCTTGTGTTTCGGGGAAAAGCGGACAATGCAGGCTGATAACATCACTTTCAGACAATACGTCATCAAGCTGAGCAAACCGAACGGTATCGCTTTCCAGCTCGGGTTTTCTTGTCCGAGAATACACCAAAATATTCATGCCCATAGCCTGTGCAATTTTAGCGGTACTTTGGCCTATTTGTCCGTACCCGATGATGCCCATGGTTTTACCGGCCAGCTCAATAAGTGGCGAGTCCCAAAAACAAAAATCCATCGAGTTTTCCCAGTATCCATCGTGAACTTGGTTGTTATGATGTCCTACATGGTGGCATATTTCAAGTAATAAAGCAATGGTAAACTGTGACACGGCCGGTGTGCTGTATGCAGGAACATTTGATACTACAATACCCAGCTCTTTAGCAGAGGCAGTATCTACAACATTGTACCCTGTAGCCAACACACCAATGAATTTTAGGTTAGGACAGGCGCTGAGCACCGGTTTAGATAAAGGCGTTTTATTTGTGAAAATAGCAGTGGCATCCCCTATACGTTTTATTATTTCATCCACATCATTTATGGGGGTTCTGTCGTAAAGTGTAAGCTCGCCCAAAGCGGATAAAGGCTCCCACGAGAGATCGCCGGGATTTGCGGAATATGAATCTAAAATAACAATTTTATCCATAAAATACTCCTGTTTATATGTTATTTGTGCATAAATGTTGTTTCAACTAATCTTCTAGTAAAGCCCAAGCCCTGTTCACCACACGCTTTGTATTTGTCAATATAATATCTGCGTCTTGGTCGGGACGTGGGGTGACTTCCATGGAAAGCACAAACGGCTCATTCATGCGGAAAAAACCTTCTTCTTTCAACACACGGAAAAACTCCAATAGTTCTTCAGTATCATTGGCACTGTTTGGATATCCAAAGCAAGGATGTAAGTCTCCATAAGCATCAAATCCCTCTTTAACCACGGCATTTCCGAAATGCAAATGTGTAATGTAAGGGCGCAATGTTTGGATAACGAACCTACTGGTTTCGTAAGTAGTCGGGAAATGTGACAAGTCCACAAGTAATCCGAAATTGTTATGTGTGGTGCGCATATCTGCGGCAAAACGTGCGGCATATGGGGCGGGTCCGATCAATGCTGCCTTGTCCATGTCGAAGTCAAAAACTTCCAGCTCCACCATCATGTTTTTTGTCATGGCATAATCACACACCGCACGAGTGGTTTTCAAAAGCTGTGCGTAGCAAGCATCTTTATCCTCAGGTGTCCATTTACCCGATAAAAAAGCAATACCCTTAGCGCCTAGATATTCAGCTTCATCTATAGCTTCTATCAAGGTGTTTTCTGCATCTTTACGTGCAGACTCATCTAAGGCATTGGGGTTTAGTCCGCTACCTAAAAGGCGTGGTTGTGCACCATAGCATACTTTCAAATGACTTTGCTGTAGAATGTCTTTAGCTTTGGCTCGGGTTTCATCATCTTTAATAGGCCCAATTTCAATAGCACTGAAAAAGTCATCACAAGCAATAGACTTGAGGCTATCTAAAAAGTCGTATCGTGCGGGAGGATAGCTCATCCAATGAATAGTTCCAACCTGAAAATAAGTATGAATAGAATGTTGCATACGATAAAGACCCCCTTAAAATACATAATAAATGCTATAGTTTGATAGTAACTTTATACACAGGAAAAGTCAATCTATGTAAATAATAACACAAAAGACCCGATAAAATCGAGTCTTTCATGATTGGAAAGGAGAATATTTGTATTATGTATGGGAATGATCATGGTTGCAGCTGCAAGCCTGACTGTTATGTTTTTTTGATGAAGTGCCGCTGTGCGGACAACCTATGCACTTCACACCTTTACGTTTTTCACTAACTATCTTGGCGATAGCAAGCCCAAGAATAAGCAGTAAAACAATAATTGCAATTACATTTCCCATATTAAGATACCTCGTTTAGACAGATGACTATTGTAGTTTAAGAGAAGCTTTTTTATTGCCTTTAATCATTAGATATACAACCAATGCTATCATAGCGGCTACAGCGATAAGACCGGGCAAGAATCCTGTGCCTACAGTGCCTGCAGTGATAAGTGTGCCTACTTGATACACAAGGAAAGCGACTACATATCCGCTACACAGCTGGAATGCGATACCACCCCAAAGCCATTTTTTGTTTTCCATTTCGGAGTTCATGGCGCCGATGGCTGCAAAGCAAGGAGGTGTGTATAGGTTAAACATCAAGTATGCCAAAGCGGCAACAGATGTGATACCCATGATGGAAGCAACGTCGGAAGCTCCGCCAACTAGTGCCAGTTCTTCAGTATCGATAAAGTTGGTGATGGAGTATACAACAGCCAAAGTACCTACCACGTTTTCTTTAGCAATAAAGCCTGTGATAGCGGCGGCGGCCAGCTGCCATGCGCCAAAGCCCAAAGGAATGAGCAAGAAGGCAAATGGAGATGCAATAGATGCCAAGATGCTGGTATCTTGTGCATTTTCAGCAACCACGTTGAAGCTCCAGTCGAATGTTTGCATGATTTGAACGATGGCGTTACACAGCAAGATGATGGTACCTGCTTTGATGATAAATGCCTTACCACGTTGAAGCATGGAAAGTGCAGCTCTTTTAATGCTTGGGAATTTGTACTCAGGTAGCTCGATGATAAAGAAGGATTTGGTATCTTTTTCGCCTGTGATGCGAAGAATGATAACAGCACCCAGCAGAATCAAAGCAATACCAACAAAGTACATCAGCGGGCTTACCCAGGTAGCATCTGCGAAGAATGCACCGGAGAACAATGCAATAACAGGAAGTTTAGCACCGCAAGGAATGAAGGGTGTAAGCATAGCTGTGGTTCTTCTTTGACGTTCGCTTTTAATTGTTCTGGTGGCCATAACGCCGGGGATAGCACAGCCTGTGCCTACAACCATCGGGATGATGGAGCGTCCGGACAAACCAACCAGTTTAAAGAATCTATCTAAAACCATGGCAACACGAGCCATGTATCCGCAATCTTCAAGTAGTGCCAAAAGGAAGAACAAAACCATGATAAGTGGCAAGAAACCAACCACGGCACCCACGCCGCCGATGATACCATCTACCAAAATAGCGCTGACGATGGGAGATACGCTATCGCCCATGCTGTCGCCTACAAAACCTTGGAAAGTTTCAATCCAGCCTACCAGCAA
>CAYIZZ010000127.1:0-2259 GCA_964367945.1 uncultured Oscillospiraceae bacterium
CATCCCAAAGAAATCACTGCTATTTTCATTATTTAAATATAGTCCTCTTCTGTTTCTGCGTTTATATTTTCCATTACGGACTCTATCGCACTTACTATCTCACTATGAGAAAATCCACGCCTGGCAAGCGCCGCCATCACTTTTTGTTTTTCGCCTTTTCGTAGTTTTTCTTCATATTTTTGATGTAACAACTTCTCAGCTAAAGCAACCTGGTCTATGTCCACCTCATCAATAGCCACATCCACAAGCTCACTATTTATGCCAAGTGAATAAAGCTTGCGTCTAATTTCAGATATACTTTTCCCACGCAAGGCCATCCCTTTTGCTTTTTCTATAGCAAATGTTTCGTCACACAAAAGTTCAAGCTCACACATCTCTGATACAGCGGCCGCAGATGTGTGTTCATCAAAGCGCAAACACAGCTTTTTATATAGCTCTTCACTGCCATACATACGCAAAGATAAATATCTTATGGCTGTGTCTTTCGCTTTTCTTATATCACTTTTTTCTTTTAGGTACGCAAGTTCTGCTTCGCTAAATTCGCTTCCGATTTGTACTTTTTCAGTCACAAGTGTTTCTTCATCCAACGAAAAAAGAAATCCTTCGTCACAAAACAGCGACTTGCGCCCTCTTTTTGTTGTGCGAATATCCGTAATGCGCATTATTCGTCATCGGCCGAAATATCCAGCCCTCTTTCGGAGGCGTTGCGTTTTGGTTCAGCCGGCTTTCCTGCGTCTTCCACCACCGGCAAATCATCAAGATTTCCTTTAACCGCAGCACCTTTTTTCTTTTTCGCTACAGCAAACAATTCTTTTGCATTCTCACGAATTTTTTCTTCAATATCTGCTGCAAATTCAGGATTTTGTGCCAGATACATTTTTGCATTATCTCGGCCCTGACCCAAACGAACATCGCCGGAATTGAACCAAGCACCGCTTTTTTGTATCAAGCCAAGCTCAATTGCCAGGTCTAACAGTTCTCCTTCACGAGAAATTCCCTGACCAAACATGATATCAAACATTGCTTCTTTAAACGGAGGCGCCACCTTGTTTTTCACAACTTTAGCCCTGGTACGGTTGCCTATAAAGTTGCCGCCGGAGTCTTTTAAACCTTCTACACGGCGCACATCAATACGCACAGATGAATAATACTTAAGTGCACGGCCACCGGCTGTTACTTCGGGATTACCGTATGTTATGCCCACTTTTTCACGCAACTGATTGATAAACACGCATACAGTGCCTGTTTTTCCGATAACGCCTGTCAATTTCCTAAGCGCCTGGCTCATCAGCCTCGCCTGCAATCCTACATGAGAATCACCCATCTCGCCTACAATCTCTGCCTTAGGTACCATGGCCGCCACACTATCAATAACAATGGCATCAATAGCACCACTGCGTACCAGTGCCTCGGTGATTTCCAGTGCCTGCTCGCCGGTATCCGGCTGACTTACCAGCATTTCGTCTGTATTCACACCCAGCGCCTGTGCGTAACTGGGATCAAGAGCATGCTCTACGTCGATAAAGGCAACCTCGCCGCCATTTTTTTGTGCTTGCGCTAAAACATGCAAGGCTAACGTAGTTTTACCGCTAGATTCCGGCCCAAATATCTCTATTACACGACCACGTGGCAGGCCACCTACACCTAGCGCCGCATCAAGTGAAATGGAACCTGTGGGAATAGCATCCACTTGCATCGCCACATTTTGGCCCATTTTCATTACTGCGCCTTTACCAAATGTTTTTTCAATATGCGCAATGGCTGTTTCAAGTGCTACTTTTTTATTATTTTGTGACGCCTTCGCCGGGGTTGGTACTACCTTTTTGTCTGCCATAATCTTCCTCCTTAATGCATATATAACTTTTAGTCACTTTGTTTTTCATCTTTGTTTAAAGCTTCAAAGTCCCATTCCTTAGCACGAGCATTTACAGCCGCATCAAGTTCAAGCTCAAACAACAATCTATCTAATCGTGATAGCTTAGGTATCCCTGAATCTTCCTCTTCATCATCCTCGGATTTTTCGTTGTTTGTTTGTTCTATAGTTTCTTCTTGCTCATTTTGTGATTCTTCATCAAAACTGTCTTCTGTCAGTTCTTGTGATTCTGTTATATCGGTTGGATAAACCTCTTGCATCTCGTGCACTTCTTGCATCTCGTGCATATCTTGATGCTCTCGTTCTTTTTGCTGTTCTTCTTGCTCTTTTCGTTCTTCTTGCTCTTTTCGTTCTTCTTGCTCTTTTCGTTCTTCTTGCTCTTTTCG
>CAYIZZ010000127.1:2359-5619 GCA_964367945.1 uncultured Oscillospiraceae bacterium
TTCTTCTTGTTCTTCTTGTTTTTCTTGTTCTTCTCGTTTTTCTCGTTCTTCTTGTTCTTCTTGTTTTTCTTGTTTTTCATATACTTCCTGCTTC
Organism: uncultured Oscillospiraceae bacterium; assembly: GCA_964367945.1. GTDB lineage: Bacteria > Bacillota > Clostridia > Oscillospirales > Ruminococcaceae > JAAYCI01. Next base: position 2,454 of record CAYIZZ010000127.1, read on the forward strand.
TCTTCAGCAAATAAATCTTCTGTTATTTGCTCTTGCAACAGCGCAGTTTGCGCCTCTTCGTCGGCTTTTTCGGTAAATGAAATATCTTCAATATGCTCTTCTTCAAAAAGTGTTTCTTCATCATCAAAAACTTCTATGTCCGCTTCTTCAATCTGCAACTTTTCCGAATCTACATGCTCATCTTCAGTAAACAGCTCTTCTACTATCCGCTCTTGAGACGGCACAGTTTGCGCTTCGTCGTCAGCTTTTTCGGTAATTATTTCCGGTGCATCATTTGCTTCATCGCTCGGTGCACCATCCGTGACATGATCATCATTTGTCAGATCATCGTTTACTATAGGTGTGGTTACTGTGTGAACATTTGTTTTGGGTATATCTTGTACTTTCGACGTGCTTACAACTTTTTTTCTATTAGAGTTTGCCGAAAAAGACCCAAATGAATCAGGAGATGCTTCCAGTGCACACAGCAAAATTATCGGTATAATGACAATGGTTTGTTCAAACTCGATGCCGCCTAAAAGCAATACCATAAACACACCCATCATTGCCACTCTGGCAAAACTAAGTGCATTGTTATCGCGCAAATATGCTTTCTGTGAAGCCACGGCCATCCACACAAACATCGAAAAATATATTGCAATCGACACCGCTATCAGTGCCACATGCGCATTTATTTGCACCAGCGAGTGCTTGATTTCCGGCAATATAATATTATTACCATCTACAATAATATTATTACTGTAAAAGAATAATAATCCACTCACAATCGCAAAAATCACTATTCCTGCCAAAAGCATCACAAGCCTTGATCTACTGCGAAGAAGTAAAAGTGCATCCAGGCATATCGCCAGCCATAATATCAAAACACTTAGTGTCATCCATGCACCTATAGCCGCTATCAATGACAACAAAATAAATTGTACTACTGCTTTTTTTTCTTCTTGCATTCGATAGCTTCTTCGAGTGCGTATCCATAGCCATAAAACAGCAATAGGTATCTTTATAGCCAAGACATTTAGCGGTGCTATTAAAAATAAAGGTATCAGTAAAAAAGAAAATACTAGTGTATATATTGCTTTTTTAGCTCCGAATATTCGTCTTGAGCAAAAATACATAAGCATCACAGCACTAAGCACAAGTACTTCAATCAATACTAAAAGTACTGGCCAAAAGTCTGTAACACCTAGCATGTTAAGCGTTGTGAAAACTATACACAGCGCCGCATATAGACCATTATATCCCCATGTGCTTTGCACAAATACTCCCGGGACCACACCGTTTTCTACATATTCTTTTGCAGAATAATATATCATTCCTACGTCTGTTTGTGGCAATGGTTCTTTGAGTAAAATATATCCTGCCCACACCTGAAAGCCGGCAAACAATGCCAATAAAAACATCACTATTACCGCTTCTGAATTTTTCCCCGGTGCAGGTAACATTGCCATAAGCCAAAACAACAAACAGCTTGCAATCACACCGCCAAGGCTTGCCACTGCAAGGCCTGCCCAGTTGAACACATCTCCAATAACTGTAGCCGTAAAAACAGACAAAAACGCAACACCGAAATATAGTACAACAAAAAACCTGTTGAACACTTTATAAAACTGTACTGTATTTGCTTGTAGTTGCTTTTGCTGATTTTTCATGATCAACCTCGTCCATCTCTCTCGCCAGAAATCGGATTGATTTGACCGAATAATCCGATATAAATTTAAATCTATAGCATTTTCATTGATAAAAATACGCACCAAACGGCGGAAGCATGGCTCCCGCCGTTTTGTACGTACACTCAAACCAGCATATGAACATTTCTCGGTTTGAATACACGCATCAAAGCTTTACAGCCCGGCGCTTTACATACCGTAGTATTGTTCATCCTCAGATACCAGCATTTCTTTTACTTCGGGAATACCTGTACCTGCAGGAATCAATTTACCAATAATAACATTTTCTTTCAGACCCAATAATGGATCTACTTTGCCTTTAATTGCAGCATCAGTTAGTACACGTGTAGTTTCTTGGAAGGACGCTGCCGACAAGAAACTGTCTGTGGCCAAAGATGCTTTGGTGATGCCCAATAGTACCGGACTGTAGCTTGCTTCTTTCAAGTCAATTTCACCTGCAGCAATGCGCTCTTTGATATTTTCGTTGCGGCTAAGTACCTCTGCGCGATCTGACAAATGTGCCTCCAAAAGACCTGTAGATCCTGCTTCGGTCACACGTACTTTACGCATCATTTGACGCACAATTACCTCGATATGCTTGTCGTTAATATCAACACCCTGTTGACGGTAAACGCTTTGTACTTCTTTAATGAGATAATTTTCTACCGCAGTAACACCTTTAATGGCCAAAATATCATGTAAGTATGCATGGCCTTCGGTAATCATATCACCAAATTGCAGCACATCGCCTTCTTTCACGCGGATGCGTTGTCCGAAAGGAATTAGGTAGCTTCTTTCAATTTCTTGGCCTAGCTCGTCCACGCCGGTTACCACTATATGACGGTTTTTCTTTGTGTCATCAATGCTCACAACACCTGAAATCTCTGTCATGATTGCCGAAGACTTAGGTCTGCGTGCCTCGAACAGTTCTTCAACGTGTGGTAGACCCTGCGTAATATCATCAGCTGAAGCAACGCCGCCGGTATGGAAGGTACGCATGGTTAGCTGTGTACCCGGCTCACCGATTGACTGCGCTGCAATGATACCAACTGCCTCGCCCAAACCTACAGGCAAGCCATTGGCAAGGTTTGCGCCGTAACATTTTGCACAAGCTCCCTGTGCTGCCTGGCAAGTAAGAACGCTACGAAGCTCTACTTCAGTAATGCCTGCTTCCACCACAAGGTTTGCATCATCTTCATTCATCATAGTGTCTTTGTTCACCAGCACTTTACCTGTTTCAGGATGCTTGATGTTGTTTACCGGATAACGGCCTATCAAACGCTCAGCTAAAGGCTCGATTACGGAATCTCCGTCCACCACAATATCGGCTACCAAGATACCTTTCTCAGCATGGCAATCTTCTTCACGAATAATAACATCTTGAGAAACGTCTACCAAACGACGTGTAAGGTATCCTGACTCCGCTGTACGAAGCGCTGTATCGGCAAGGCCTTTACGTGCACCACGAGATGCAATAAAGTATTCAAGAATGTTAAGGC
>CAYIZZ010000128.1:0-5610 GCA_964367945.1 uncultured Oscillospiraceae bacterium
TAGATGCCTTGATAATACACCTCGAACTTGTCGGTTTCGATGGCGTCTTTTAGCATTTCTATGATTAAGTTTCGACGCTTCATGGTGGTGACAACAGATTGATTGTAAAAGAAATTTGTCTCGCCAGTGGTTTTCTTGGCAGTGGAGATGGAGTAGTCAATGGCAGAGATAATCTCCTTAGCATCCTGACCAAACAACGGGAAATCGACACGGGAATATACAAGATCTAAAGTGAGACGCGAGTTGTCGTAAGTGTATGGCTTGCAGATTTCAAGCATTACGTTTTTCAGTACTTCGTTTTCGCTGTCGATATCATCGTTGTGAAGCGCTAAATAGGCAAACTCATCTCCACCGTATCTGTATAGGTTTTTTGCAGGCAACTTCTCACGCATGCGTGAGGCCAGCCCTGAAAGCACAGCATCGCCAAAAGCAAGGCCCAGCCGATCGTTTATGCTTTTGAAGTTCACTATACTGAAAACAGCGAGGTAGTATGGCGCGTTTTTGTCGCTGAGGTGCTTTAGGTGCAGCGCAAGTGTTTGGCGGTTGGACAGCTCGGTGAGGGAGTCCATGGACTTTGACACGCTGAGGATGTACAGATGGACCACCAAAAGGCCGCACACGCACGCAATACCGGAAAGCTGAACTTCGGGGATGAATAGTTGTAGGCTGAAAATCACGGTGGATATCATGAAATTGACGCAAATGATGGACAAAACATTTATCTGTGGCGAGCGCCTGTGGTGTAAAGTAAAGAAAATCAAAATGGCAAAATATAAAAACGCGATGTAGTAAGAAATATGGTTCCACGGGCCTTTTACATAGCCATACCCTGCGCTGAACTCGAAAATAAGGTTGTGTAAGGGGTTTAGCGCGACAAATATAAGGTAAGCTAAATATGGCAAAAGAACCCACCAAAACTTTACAAGAAAAGAGGAGTAGGTGTTGCCGCCGTAAACAATGGACATGGCGTAGACAACATAAAACGGAGCTAGTATGGGCGAGGCAATAAAATAAAGCTGGCGCAATAAATTAGGCAGCCAGATAGGGAAATCTTGATAATAATTGCTTACAGAAAGGCAGGCGATGGTCACAACTATGGAGGTGGCTGTGATGGCATACATCCATTTAAGGCCCCTGTACCTGTCGGTGATGATGGCGTCGTCGTAGAAAAAACCTATCATAGCAACAGATATGATAAGTAAAGCTGAATATTCCGCAGCAAGATTGTAATGAATCACAAGAAGCTCCTTTTTACAAAATATGCAGAAATATATGAGAATGTGATTATTAAATGCTTTAAGAAAATAAAAACTACTACATAATAAGTATATCTCACTAAATGACATATTGCAACACGATTCACCATGTGAAAAGTGTTGAAACTGACAGTTTTCAAATTATTTACAAGTGGGAAATAGATGAGAAATAAGACTATCATAAAATGAACACGGAAACAGCAAAATAAAAAAAGACACCGGCGCATGTGCGTAAAACACAATGGTTTGGTGTCTTTTTGTTTTGAAAAAATTAGGTGTCTGAAGAAATAAGCTGCTTGAAATCTGAAATGGGCATGGGCTTTGCGTAGTAGTAGCCCTGAACAGAGTAGCAACCCACAGACTTTAGGAAATCTACGTGTTCTTTGGTTTCGATGCCCTCGGCAACCACAACCGAGCCAAGGTTCTTGACAAGGTCTATTACGCCTTCCACCACAACACGGCCGTCGTCGTCGTCGTCCTGGCCGGTGAAGAAGCTTCTGTCCAGCTTTATGGTGTCTACCTTGTATTCTTTCAGCATGCCTAAAGATGAGTATCCCGAGCCGAAGTCGTCTATCGAAACAGCAAAACCCTCGGAACGAAGCTGGATGATGGTGCTTTTTAGTGTGTCGTTGTTTTCAAGGATGATGGTTTCGGTGAGCTCTATTTCAAGATAGTTTAAGGGTACGTTGTAGCTTTGTGCAATCTTCTTGATTTCTTGCACGAAGTTTGGATTATTGAAATGTAGGCGCGAGAAATTGACAGAAATGGGAACATACGGCAAGGATTCGCTTTGGCATTTTGCAAGGAACCTGCAAGCTTGGGCGAACATGTATTTGTCCAGCTGGATGATGAACTTGTTTTTCTCGAACAATGGGATGAAATCGCCCGGGAAGATTATGTTTCCGTTTGGCTCGATCCAGCGAACCAGCGCCTCGGCGCCGACAATGTGCTCGTCACTAAGGCGGTATTTTGGCTGTAGGAATAGCTTGAACTCGTAGTGAGCAAGGGCGTCTTCCATTTTGTTGGTCAGCTCGGTGAGGTGGATAAGATGCTGCTTGAACTTATCGTCGTAGTCCCACACGATGAAAGAGTTGCTTTGGGCTTTTGCAAAGCTGTGGGCCATGCCAACCTTGCTGACCATCTCGTCGGCGCTTTTTTCGGTTGGCTCTAGGTAGTATCTGCCATACCTGAAGTTGAACATGTGCTTTTTCATAGCGGGAATGGCAAGCTTTATGCTGAGACTGAAGTGGTCGGAAGCTAAAAACTCACTTACCACCGCTGTTTGGGCGAAAAGAATGAACTCGTCTGTGCCGATGCGCGCACAGTGGACATTGTCGCCTTGGATGGTGCGAAGTACATCCGCTACCTTGCATAAAACGTCGTTGCCGATGTTAAAGCCGTATATTTCATTGATGGCCTTGAAATCGGCCATGTCTATTTTGACTAAAACGTAATTGTTGCCATCAAAACCTTTCTGTGAGACGATTTTTTGAAGATCAAGCTTGAACTTGACAAGGTTTGGAAGGCCGGTGAGCTTGTCGTAATAGGCCACTTCCTCGACTTCTTTCAGCGAAAGCCTGCGTGTCCATAAAATGTATATGAGCAAAGCGGTGAATGCTATAAATAAGCTGAGGCTGACAACAATCATGCTAAAGGTGATGGTGTCGGCGCTGTCGTTGATGTCGCTTTCTGAAATTTCGAAAAACAGCGACCAATCGGATATATTTAGAGGTTGATATAGGCCATATTTGAGATCGCCATCTATGGTGAAGTTGACCTCGCCCGCGGTGAGGTTGGCAAAATCGGATAAAACTGAATCGTATGAGCGGCCGTCTTCAAACTCGGCATTTTTAAAGTTTTCAAAAGAAATATCGAAGGGGTAGCTGTGGACAAGAATTTCGCCGGTGCTGTCGACAATCATGGAGTTTCCGCTGGAGTCGCCGATGCTTTGCAAAACGCTGGTGAAATATACAACATCATACTCGGCTACAACCACTGCCTGAACAATGCCCTCGTAAAAAACAGGCGCTATGGTGGCGATAACATATTCGCCGGTGGCTTGTGATACATAAACCCCACTGAGGATGTTTTCACCCTCGAAAACATGGTGGAAATAGGGGTTGTCTGAAATATTAATAATATCACGAGTGGCCGAAGACAGGCCATTGCCATTGGTATCGGCTATGTATAAAGTGGATATGTTGAAACGTTCCAGCCAGACGTCCATGTATCGGTACAAGGTGTCGGGATCGTTGGCTATATGCTGTAAAAGATCGACTATACTTTGGATGTTTTGCTCGTTGCTTTCAATAACAATGGAAATGATGTTTTTTTCTTCGTTGGCGATACGATCCAGCCTGTCTTTCGCCGTGACATCAAGCTCGTTGAAAACCATGTTATTAAACCAAACAATAGCGGATATGTTTAGCAAAACAATTATTATTAATATTAGTATAAATTTGTAATGGTGTGGCCGTCTTTTCATGAAACAAAATCACATCCGTTTAGAATAATAATAGTGTAAAAAAATGAAGAAAAAGGCAAATTGTGAATTTTAAAATAATAATATAGTATCAATAAAAACACCGTGCAATTAATCAATTAATTATATTATAAATGTGAAGAGAAAGTCAATGAAATTGTGATCAAATAATTAAAGTGAAATATCCCATGCAAAGAGCGATGACGCACACAAGATATAGGCATGCCGTCAGGGGTTCTTTGTGGCGTAAGCTTAAGATGATGTTTAGGCCGCCTGTGACGATGGTAGCGAGCACTACCATCAGCCATGTGAACATGCCACGTATGTATATGAACTCAAGGATGGTGAGCACGGCAACTATCAAAAATGCTATCTGTGAATATTTTTTTAGTTTCATTGTAGCTCCTTTTTGAGTTTTTATTTGTCGGTTTCTTGTAGTAAATCTGCGGTGCAGTGGGTTCCGTCAAAATCTGAGATGGTAACGGTGAATATCTTGCCGGTAGAGTCTTTTGGTGCGGTGGTGCGAATGGGGATGTATAAATCGGTGAAGCCGGTGTATGTGCCGTCTTCGCCCATGCTTTCAAGTAGCGCCGGCGCAGTGGTTTTTATGTGGGTTGTAATGATGTCGGTGCGGATGTCGTCGGCACAAGACTTCATTATCTTTGCACGAGAGTTTTTTATATCGGTGGGGATTTGAGCATCGAAATCTGCCGCAGGGGTGCCTTTTCGTGCTGAAAATGGGAAAACGTGGACCTTTAAAAACTGCATCTCGCGCATAAAAGAAAGGCTTTGCTCAAACTCTGCGTCGTCTTCACCGGGAAAGCCGACAATGATATCGGTGGTGAAGGTGGCGTTTGGCATGGCGTCGCGCAGGCGCGTGACTAATGACCGATACTGCGATGTGGTGTATGGTCTGCGCATACGACGTAGTGTGGCGTCGCATCCACTTTGTAAAGACAGATGGAAGTGTCGACATAGTTTTTTGCACGAGGCAAAGCGGGATATGGTGTCACCGGTGAAAAAGTCGGGGTCAAGGCTGGATAAGCGCAGGCGTAAAACACCCGAAATGGCGGAGATTTCCTCGACTAAATCGGCAAGGGTGCTGCCGATATCACGGCCGTATGACGAAAGATTGATGCCGGTGAAGACAATCTCGCGTGGGGCTGACTGCGTTAAAATGCGAACCTCGTCTGCGATATCAGACACAAGGCGGCTGCGTGACGGACCACGTGCTTTTGGGATGATGCAGTATGCACAGCGGCGGTTGCATCCGTCTTGGACCTTGATGAAAGTGCGGGTGCGGAAAAGTGCCTGCGCCGCAGGAAGATGCTCGAACTCGGTAGAGTGATCGCCGATAGCAATGACGGGTCTGCCGGTGGTTATGTATGTTTCGATGTGCCGGATAAGCGAGGTGCGCTGGGTGGTGCCTGTGATGACATCGGCGCACGGGAGGCTGTCGGGGAATGCCTGGGGTGCACATCCCGTTAAAACAGTGATGACATGTGGGTTTTTGTGCTTTGCACGTGTGAGGGCACGGCGGCTTTTGCTATCGCCACCGGCAGTGACTGTGCAGCTGTTTACAATGAAAATGTCGTATGAGTCGTCTTTTGTGACGATGGTGTATCCGGCAAGGCGGAAAAGCTCTTGCATGGCGTTGGTTTCGTTTTGGTTGACCTTGCAACCTAGGGTGTAAAATGCAACTTTCAAGTATATTCTCCTGTGTGAAGTGGTGTGCCTTACATTATATTAATGTGTATTATATAAGTATACTGTAGCACCCCACTTATCGTCAAGGTGGTGCCTTGCGCCGCACGTGGTTAGGCTTAGACACTATCACGCTTTTTGAAAAAAGCTTGGCAAAAACTTTCAATT
>CAYIZZ010000129.1:0-5313 GCA_964367945.1 uncultured Oscillospiraceae bacterium
CGCTTTTTGAAAAAAGCTTGGCAAAAACTTTCAATTAACGCATTTTATACAAAATTCGTTGATTTTTTGTGAGGTATGCGTAAACATGTGCGCCGATATCTGTGATGGTGCTAACGGTGTACGCAGTAGCGCCAGCGAAGCAAGGCGCAGTAACTAGGCAGGCTTTGTGAAAATATGTAATTCTATTTAAAGTAACTCTATAAAATAATCCCCACGGTTTTTTTTAGAAAACCGTGGGGATGTTTTGTGCTAGCGGTACACGCAATTAGGCTTAGACATTATCACGCTTTTTGAAAAAAGCTTAGCAAAAACTTTCAATTGACGCATTTTATACAAAATGCTTTGGTTTTTTGTGAGGTATGCGTAAACATGTGCGCCGATATCTGTGATGGTGCTAACGGTATACGCAGTAGCGCCAGCGAAGCAAGGCGCGGTAATCTTATAAGGTGTGCGCCCTTTGATTAAAGTTTTTGCCAAGCTTTTTTCAAAAAGCGGGAAGGTTTTTGTCTAGTTTTTTTTCAAAAAAGTGGAGTATGTGGAATCGATTGCCAGTGCACCAAGTGGCGCGGTAATAACAATCGAAAGCACGGCTGTTGTCAGGATAATTTCACCGGCAGCAATCCCAAACGACAACGGCACAGCCCCGATCGCCGCTTGAACGGTAGCTTTCGGCAGATACGCAAACACGCAAAACATGCGTTCTTTGACGTTAAGCTTGGTCTTCAATAGCGAGATAACCACCCCAACACACCGAACACTAAGCCCGATAAAAATCATCAAAACCGCAGGCAACCCCGCAACCAAGAGATACTGAATATCCACCGACGCTCCAAGCAACACGAACAAAATCACTTCCGCCGCAACCCACAACTTCCCAACTTTCCGTGACAACGTCGATGTAACGATAGAAACACCTTTCAGCTTATACACACACGCCATCATCACCACGGCCAAAAGCCCGGAAAACGGCACACTAACGATATCCTCCATAGAAATCACGATAAACGCAACCCCAAGCATAACAACAAGCTTTGTGGTATTCCTGATATGACGTTTTATCGAATAAAAATACTCAAAAATCATATGCAAAACCAGCCCAATAATACCGCCAACAATAATCCCAAGCCCGATAGAAACCGGCACGTTAATAAATGAAACGCCGCTCACTTCACCTTGAGCCATAGCAAGAAAAGTGGTAAAAAGCACAATCACAAACACGTCATCACACGACGCACCTGCTAAAATCAGCTGTGGTATGCTCTTTTTTGTACCGTACTTTTCCTCGATCAAATGCACCATCCGTGGCACAACAATGGCCGGCGACACCGCCGCCAACACAGCCCCCATCACAAGCGCGTCGGTGTAAGACACACCAAGCACCATCGGCGCAAACACAAAATATGCCGCTATTTCAAAACACGCAGGCAAAAACGCCATCAAAACAGCAGGCCGCCCAACTTGTTTTAAATCCTGAATATTCAACGTCAGACCGGCTTTTATCAATATAATGATAAGCGCGATTTCACGTAGCTCGGCCGATATCCCAAGTATGGACGGGCTAAGTACGTCAAGGACATACGGACCCAGTACAACACCACTCACCACCATTCCGATGATACGTGGCAGGCGTAGTTTTTGGCATATTCCCGCCAAAGAAAGCCCCACTAAAAAAAGCATGCCAAGGGATAATAACATCAAAATCCTCCGATATAAAGTGGTTTTTACTCGTTCCGAGACTGGGTGAAAGACAGCGTAAGGGCCAACATCACCGGCACACAAATAATGGCGGGATACGCATACCGAAACTCGCCAAACAACGGCGAGGTGATACACGTAAGCCACACAATAAACAATATACTATATGGAATAAGTGCGGTATAACGTTTCTTATACAAAATATAAGTACATAAAAATGCAAGAATCCAAAAATTGAACGAAGGGTTATACAACATGCCGATTCCCGGCAGGTTTCGCTCGACGCCGATGTTATCCACCAGTGCTTGCTGCAGGGGTGTGTTTTCGATACCTTGAACCATCACCACGTCACCGTCAACAAGGGTATATGTGTTGTATGTCCACACCATGTAAAGTCCGCCGCTGATATCAGGATACCAGTACCCATGCGTATGCTCAAAAAACGCCCACACATACGACGAGGGATATTGCATACCCAGCCGTGCCCACATTGCGATATACCTGCCTGGGTTTTCAAGAAAAACTTCTTCGTTCATCGTGCTTTTTATGGGATCGGAAATCATATAATCATACAAAACCGGCAAGTCATCATACGGTAAAATCTCGTTTATGATAAGCTGTTCTTCCTCTGGGATGTCATCGCCCGCCACCAGTACGGTGCGGCCTATTTGCAACATTGGCACCGAAAGCATCTCGCGCACCGAACTGCCTTGTATACCGAACGCTGAATAAACAGGCCCCGTTAAAATAAAATTAAAGCAAATCGCAACAACCAGCATCGCCAAGGCGTGAACACGCACACCTTTTAGGAATATTAAAAGCATTAAAGCGGTCAATATCACCAAATAAATTCCGGTGTTTTTTGCCAAGATAAGTCCAAAAACCGACACAAAAAGCATGGCGACACACAATGGTTTTTTGAAAAAATCCGCCCTGTTTTTCACGATGTCAAACACAATTAAAACAAAAACCAAAACCCACATTGCAAGCCACACATCTTTCACAAGCGTGCTGGCATACCGTGAAAATGCAGGGAAAAACCCATAGTATAAAAACACGCCTAAACGCCAATAAACAGGCAAGTTCAAGCGTGACAGGTAAGAAACAACTGCGCTGAATAAGGCCGATTGGGCCAGTATCTGCACCATGGCGGCAACGGCAACGCCAACACTATCGCTACCGAAAACAGCCACGCCAATCTTGACGCAAGTACCTAAAAACAAGGTGTGCGCCACGGGATGATGTGCGCTATTGATGTTGCCATCCACCGCCATGCCGATTTGAACCATGACATCGTCGTTCACCACACCCGGCCAAAACACCGCAAGCCAAACACCGGCAAACGCCACAATCACTAGCATGCGTGCAAAAAACGCTTTTTTTGTGTCGTCAAGATAGGGTGATACCCATGTGATAAACCTGGTTTCTTTTTTTGCCGGAGTGTGCGCAGATGCCTCGCACTTATCCAAAAATGCTACTAAAACCAAAAACAAGCATGTGAATAAAAACCAATATCCCGGCCATAACAAAAACACGGTATTTGGCGATGACATGTTTGAAATAATCTTGCCGATAGACATGCATAAAGCCAAAACAGCACCAAAGCAAAAAGATATCACCGCGCGTCTTTTTGTGAAAAGTAAAAACGTCTTGCGATAAATAACGCAAAAAACCACTAGTAATATAAGGTCTGTCAGCCCGTCTGCTCGAAAAATAGCGGTGAAAAAATCGGCGGTAGACAAAGTAAATACCGTGCAAAACGCGGCAAAAAAACTTAGTATCCACTGCGTGGCGGGTGAGGTTTTTAATAAAGTGTGTTTCGACATAGTGAAGTCCTTTGTGAAGTTGTTATTAGTGGCTATTAGTGGCTAAAATTCAAAAATAGAGCGACAATCAGCCGCCCTATCACGCGTTTTTACGCATATCATTCTAATAAATACTGTTATTTTGATGGAATAATCTCCAGCCAATATTCGTCAGGATCGTTTATGAAATATATGCCCATGGCCTCGTTTTCGTAGCAAATACAGCCCATTTCTTTATGTTTTGCATGTGCGGCGTCGTAATCCTCGGCAACAAACGCTAGATGAAACTCGTTTTCGCCTAAATCATATGCCTCGGAATGATCACGCAAACATGTCAGCTCAAGCAAGAAATCACTCTTACCATCGCTTAAAAATACAATAGTGAAGCTGCCGTCTTCCGCATTGATACGGCGTGTTTCACATAGGCCCAAGGCTTCTTTATAAAACTCCAGGCTTTTGTCCAGGTTTTTTACGTTAAAGTTGTAATGTGTGAATTTAAACATACATGAGACCCCCTAAGATTTTAGTTATTTCTTGCGCAAAAGCGCCGAAATCAAGTTGAGTATAAAAACAAGAAGAATCGATTAACGAGTGTTTTTTTGGCCGAATACCCAGCGACGTTGAACGTAAAAACTAAGGAAAAACAACGTACTGTCAATTATAATTTTTGAGAGCATGGTGGGGAAGAACAAAATCTCGCTGAATAAATATATAAGGCCGTATCCGCACATCATTTGGATTACACACACAACAGCGTATCGTGGTAGGCTGCTGAGGATGGTGGCGTTACTGTAAAATACCAGTTTTTTGTTTGTCCAGTAGTTGAAAATTGCCGAGCAGATTCTTGAAATACACACGGCTAAAAAAAGGCGGGCTGCGATATCAAAGCCGGTAAATAGAATATAAAAGAATAGCGAAAATAAGGCGTAGTCAAGTAAAGTACTGGCAAGGGAAGAACCAATGAATTTTAAAAATGAAAACCGGAAAATCAGCCAGTATATGCGGAACGAGTCATGAAATGTGCGGAAATGTGAGCCGCTGTTGTCGTTGATATAAATTGTGCGGATTGGAACTTCACGGATAGGGACTTGCCAAAGGCCTACTTCCAGTAGCATGGTGGTTTCGTATTCGTATCTCTCGCCACGAACCGCGAGGAGTTTTTGTATGATTGAGTCGGGGATACCGCGCAGGCCTGTCTGCGTGTCGGAGATTTTGACGCCGCCCACAAACCGGAACACATTGCGTGTTACCTTGTTGCCAAACGCGCTGCGTGGCGGAACGTCGTCCTTGTCAAAGTCACGTACGCCTAAAATAAGGCTGTCAGGTGTCTCGGACATGGCGGTCGCTATCTTCATAACGTCTTCAATGCTGTGTTGGCCGTCAGCGTCTAGCGTGATTATACCCAGTAAATCTTCGTTGTCTTGAAGATATCTCGAGAAAGCTGTTTTTAGTGCACGACCCTTACCCATGTTTTCAGTGTGGATTAAAAGTGTGCATGATGGGTGTCTTGATGCCTTATCAAATATCGGCGCATATTGTTTTCCGCTTCCGTCATCTATAACGTAAACACGCGAAAAACCGGCCGATATAAGGCCGTCAACTACCTGTATTAAATTGTCGTCCGGGTTCAAAGATGGTACAACAGCCGCAATCTTCACACTAAATCCTCCCCCGCTTTTTGAAAAAAGCTTGGCAAAAACTTTAATTAAAAACCATGCTTTTTCAAAAAAAAGCTAGATAAAACATAAAATAGAATCACCCTAAACACACAACCTAACAAATCACCACGCCGCAGGCTATTGCGTGTGCCGCT
>CAYIZZ010000130.1:0-5191 GCA_964367945.1 uncultured Oscillospiraceae bacterium
ACGAGCTGTATACATTGCGCAGGAAAATTCGCAGTGAGGAAAACGCTATCAGGGATAAGCTGGATGCGGTGGTGAAAAATCCCGGTCATGCAAATCACTTGCAAGAAGCACTGGTATCAATTCGTAATGGACGGTATGTTGTGCCGGTAAAGGCTGAATCACGCAGTGAGATTCCGGGTGTTATTCACGATGTGTCACAAACGGGAGGCACACTATTTGTGGAACCCGCTGCTGTGGTGGAACAAAACGCTAAAATTATGCAGCTTAAATCTGCAGAGCAAGCCGAGATGGAACGCATTTTGGGTGAGTTCAGTGAAAGTGTTACAGATATAGCCCCACTTTTTGAAGCCTCGTGGGATGCAATGTTGGAAGTGGATATCCGAATTGCAAAAGCTGCACTTGGACTTTCTATGCGTGCGGTGTGTCCGAAAGTGAACGATATGCAGTGCTTTTCGCTTAATAAAGCTCGCCATCCTTTACTGAATCCTGATGAAGCTGTACCGGTGGATATTAGCCTTGGTAAAGAATATGACACGCTTATCATCACCGGGCCAAACACAGGTGGTAAAACAGTTAGTTTGAAAACAGCAGGCCTGCTGTCGGCAATGGCGCAGATGGGATATCTTATTCCGGCAGCGGACGATTCCTCCGTGTGTGTGTTCAAAGACATTTTAGTGGATATCGGCGACGAACAAAGCATAGAACAAAGCCTTTCTACATTTTCAGCGCATATTAAAAATATCACCGAGATTTTAACGTGTGTAAACGATAGGTCGCTTGTACTTTTGGATGAGCTGGGTGCGGGAACAGACCCTGCTGAGGGTGCGGCGCTGGCGGTGTCTATTATAGAGCATTTAAGAGAGGCAAAGGCGCTGGTGATGGGAACCACGCACTATGCCGAGCTGAAACTGTTTGCTCTTGACACAAATGGTGTGCAAAACGCCGGAAGCGAGTTTGATATTGAAACTTTGCGGCCTACATATAGGCTTATTATGGGTGTGCCAGGACGTAGCAACGCATTTTTAATAGGCGAGAGGCTGGGTCTCTCAGAGTCGGTTATAGAAAAAGCTAAAGGACATTTGTCCAGCGAACAGCGTAGATTTGAAGTGGTATTGAGCCAGCTGGAAGATTTAAAACTTGAATATCAAAAGCAAGAAGAAGAACTGAAAGAACTGAGATATGCTGCCGATAATCAGCTGGAAATTGCGAAAAAGAAAAGAGATGAGCTGATTCAGCAGGGTCAAAACGAGCTGGATGCAGCCAGACGCGCAGCAAAAGCGTTGGCGGATGATGTGCAAAACACTGCATACGAGCTTGTGGATGAAATGAAGCGCCTTGAAAAGGATAAACGCATTGCAAACGCACAAAAAGCTCAGCGTGCTAGGCAGATAATACGCCAAGACACAAAAAGCTTGATGCAAAAAGCAAAAAATGGCGAAGTGAGTGCACCGATGCAGTTTATACCACTGGAAAGTGTGGTTGTTGGGCAAGAAGTGTGGGTACCGGAGCTTGATAAGTCTGCTACCATCACAAAACTTCCGGATAAATCGGGTAAGGCAGAACTTCGCATAGGCGCTATTCGTGCAAAATATGCTGTTGAAGACTTGGCAGTCATGCCCAAAATAGAGAAGGCGCAGTCTAAATATCGTAAAAAAGGCAAAGGCAGCCAAGTTACTACACAAAACACTACTCCACTGAACCAGCGTGGAGCACAATCAGAAATAAACCTGCTTGGAAAAACAGTGGAAGAAGCATTGTTTGAGACGGATATGTTTTTGGATGCTTCGGTCATGAATAAAATGGGCACGGTGTATATCATTCATGGTCGAGGAACCGGGGCTTTGCGCACGGCTATCACCCAACATCTGAAAGGACATAAACATGTTAAAAATTATCGGCTGGGCCGATATGGTGAAGGCGAAGATGGCGTGACTGTTGTGGAATTAAAGTAGTTTTCAACAGTGATATGCACATTTATTGTCACAACTCACACTTTTTGTTGATACTATATGTAGAAAGTGACAAAAAGGTGCTGTTTTTATGGTTGAAAACTTGTTTATTTAGTTGAAAAAGTATATGTTAAAGAAATGATTTTTGTTTATATATCGTTCATAATTTGTGGTTTTTACGGATGAACACGAAATGTTTTATATCAAAAAACACCACGGACTTTAATTAAATGAACCGACCTCAAAAGTTATGCTTTAATAGCAAATGAATGAAGGTCGGTTCATATTATCCGTGGTTTTTATATGTGCTGATATTATATTTCTACGCCGTATGTAACCAGCATTTTACATAAGTTTTTTACATTGGTAAAAGGAATACCGGTGATTCCGGCCTCGAATGCAGCTGAAGCATTTTCTCGTACATCGTCAATGAAAATTGTCTCTCCGGGGTCAAGGTTGTATTTTTTTAGTACTAAATGAAAAATATCTACATTTGGTTTTGATATACCCACCTCATAGGAGAAAACTCCACCTTCAAACAATGGCCAAAACTTTCTTTTTTGCAAAAATTCATGTACTTCTTTTGGCATATTCGAAAGGTAGTATAAGTTCAGGTCCCTTTTTTTGAAAGTTCGCATTAACGCAACGGTGGCATTACGTGTGGTTAGCATGTCTGTCCATTCGTCTAGAACAGTTTGCATTTCAAAAGCCATACCGCGGTTTTGGCCACGCTTTATGAAAATTTTACATGCATCTTCCCATGTGATGGCACCATTGTCTAGCATTTTCCACTCATGACTACCAAATACTGCGTCATATAGACGTTTCTCTGTGCGTTCGTTGTAAAATTTATCCACAAGAAAGTCTTTTGGGTTATAGTTTACCACCACTCCGCCAATATCAAATAAAATATTACGATACATTTATACTCACCTGCTTTTTACATTTGTTTTGTCCATTATACATGATTTATATCAATTTGTGAAATGATCTGATTTTAAAATGATAAAAATTTGATAACAGTTAAAAAACTTTGATTGTTTTTTTGTGTGAAAGTGGATATAATTAGCTTTGTTGTTTTCATTATGTGAAGTTTGTTTTAAATTAAGTAGATTTGCTTTTGTTTGAAGTTTTTTGCCTAGCTTTTTTCAAAAAAGCAGGATTGAAAGGAATGAATAATGACTCCTGAGAATACCAAGAAAGAAAATAGTTCGGTATCTATAGAGGATATACCTGCTAAAAGCATTGTTCAGATATTGTTTGGAAGAAAAAGCACGTTTTTGAATATTTTACTTACTGTGATTGTGCCGGCAGTGGTGCTGATTTGCCTTGAATGGGTGGTGCGTGGCACACTGGAAAGTAACGACTATGGCACAGGGTTTTGGCAGCTGATTGCAAGCAACTTTTCCGGATTTTTTCTGGGTTATTTGTTGCTACTGTTTTTATATGTGATTATTAGTCAGCTGGTGGGTTTTCACTTTGTGGCGGTATTAGTTGTCAGTGTGTTTGGCCTTGTGCCGGCATCGGTGACGTATTACAAGCTTGCGCTACGAGGCGAGCCACTATTACCGTGGGATTTTCGTCAGATAAAAGACATGATGGGTATCAGTGGCAGCTTACAGCTTGAAATCCCGGTGTCGATATGGGCCAGCATTGGTATTGTTGTACTGATGACGCTTTTAAGTGTGTATGTAAAAATTCCACACAGGAAAACAGGTAAAAAAGGCATAATAATTCGTATGGTGTCAGCAGCGGCGGCCGGCTGCTGCTTAGTTGCTTTGTTCATGGGTGTATTTTTATCAAAAGATGTATCGACAAAACTAGGCATTATCGAAGATCCATGGATGCAGGATAGATATTACCGTACACATGGCCTTATCACTGCTTTTATGACTAATCTACGTATGCTTGATATTGAGGTACCTCAAAACTATAGCGGAGATGTAGCGCTGGCGATTGCTGAAGAGACAGCGGAGCAACCATCCGAGGCGTTTTATGAAAACTCATATGCAGCGGCAGGAAACGAGCTTAGCCAAGACCCCGACATTATATTTTTGATGGCGGAAAGTTTCTGGGATGTTCGAGTGCTTGAGGGTATATCTTACGATCAGCCGGTGATGGCAAACTATGATGCACTAATGCAAGAAGGTGCTTATGGTACGGCGTTTACGCCCAGTTTTGGCGGTGGCACATGTGATGTGGAGTTTGAAGCGCTGACGGGCTTTTCAATGGAGATGCTACCTGCAGGCTCTAAGCCGTATCAGCAGTATATGTCAAACGATATGTTTTCTTTGCCACAATATCTGAAAAACACAAAAGATTATCAAACCATTGCCGTGCATGGATATGGAGAAAAGTTTTGGAATCGTATTGATGCATACCCAAAACTTGGTATAGACGAGTTTATTTCTTCAGAAGATTTTGTGGACCCTGAATTGCGACGTGGATTTATTTCAGATAATGCCATGGTGGACAGGGTAATAGAGGAAATAGAAAAAGGTGAAGATGACGGCCCAATGTTTATTCATGCCGTTACTATGCAAAACCACACAACGTATGATCCGTCAAACTATCCGGAGGATGAGCTGGTACGCGTGACGGAATACCCGGATACTATATCAGAGTCCACCATAGGTCAGCTGGAAGATTGCGCCACAGGTATTCGTGAGATGGACGCAGCTTTAGGCAAACTTACAGAATATCTGCGCACACGTGAAAGGCCTACCATTGTGGTATTTTGGGGCGATCACATGAACCCGATGAACGACGGACATACCTTGTTTGAAAACACAGGATATATTGAACCGGGAGACATTAACAGCCCGAAACTGCGTGAAACACCCATGCTTATATGGAGCAATTTCGATAATAGTTCAGTGGATTTGGGTACACTGTCTACATATCAGATATCTCCTACAATGATGAATCTTTATGGCCTTGAAACCCCGGTGATGTTTGACTTTTTAACAAGTACATTGTCCGAGGTACGTGGCCGCACCCGTGGTAACACCATTAACCCCGATGGTAGCTACACAAGCACAATGACAGAAGAACAAGCACAGCTGATAAACGAGCATTATATTTTACAATATGACTATATGTTTGGCGATAAAGTGCTTGAAAATTACGCACCCGATGAAGACGACGAATGAGTTTGGAGGACATGTGGACAACAATATAATGCTTGAAAGAGTACTGGCCAGGGTACAAAAACCCGGACGATATACGGGTGGCGAGCCCGG